>CAYHEP010000008.1:23645-27057 GCA_964355775.1 uncultured Candidatus Saccharibacteria bacterium
GATTTTTTGAGTCAGGGGACGCTGTACCCCGATGTCATTGAGAGCGTCAAAGTCCACGGGCCATCCGACACGATCAAGACCCATCACAACCGAGCACCCGAGGTGCTTGAGCTGATCAAGCAGGGCCGGGTCGTGGAGCCGCTCAAAGAACTTTTCAAAGACGAGGTGCGCGCGCTGGGTCATGAGCTTGGCCTTCCTGACGATGCGATCTGGCGCCATCCGTTTCCCGGTCCCGGCCTTGCGATTCGCATCCTTGGCGATGTTACGTCGGAACGGCTCGCGATCCTGCGGCATGCGGATGCGATCTTCATCGAAGAGATCCGCAAAGCGAATTTGTATAAAAAAATCTCGCAAGCTTTCGCCGCGCTCGACACGTCGCGTGCCGTCGGCGTCAAAGGCGACGAGCGCGAGTACGGCTACATGATCCTCCTGCGTGCCATCACCACGCCAGACTTCATGACCGCCGACTGGTACCGATTCGAGCCTGATTTCCTCGCTCATGTTTCCAACCGCATCGTCAACGAAGTCTCTGGCGTCACCCGTGTATTGTATGATATAACTCAAAAACCCCCCGCCACTATTTGCTACATGTAACATGTTCGACTCCACTTCTCCAATCGACGGACGATATCGAAAAACCACCGAACCGTTGGCGAAGTTTTTTAGTGAAGCTGCGTTTATAAAATATCGAGTTTTTATGGAAGTTCGGTATCTCGAAGCATTTTTAAAAGTAATCGGCAAAAAATCAAAAAAAATAGTTTTGGAGGTAACCGAAAAAGATCTCCAAGAAATCCAAAAAATAGAACAGACGACAAATCATGATTTCAAAGCGATAGAGTACTGGATGCGGAGTAAGTTACCAAAGGAACTCGAAAACTGGATTCATTTTGGATTGACGTCGCAAGACGCGACAAATATCGCGCAGGCACTGATGATTACGGGAGCACTGAAAGAAGTAATAATTCCGAAGCTCGAAGAAATTCACAAGTGTACTATTGCACTAGCGCAACAGTACAAGGGCACACCTATGCTTGCCCGTACGCATGGCCAGTCGGCGAGTCCGACGACGTTTGGAAAAGAGATGGCGGTATTTGCGAGCAGGTTAAAGCGGCAACTCAAGCAGCTTAAAGAACACAAGCTTACGTCCAAGCTCAACGGCGCTACCGGCAATTACAATGCCCTCGCGATAGCCTATCCCAAGACCGACTGGATCGCTTTTTCAAAAAAATTCATCACTTCGCTTGGACTCGAGCCAAATCTGATTACGACGCAGATTGAGCCCTACGACAATCAAGTAGAGCTTTTTGATACCATGCGCCGGATTAATATGATACTGATAGGTTTTGACCAGGACATCTGGCGATACATCTCCGATGGTTGGATCGTACAAAAAGCGGTCAAGGGCGAGGTGGGCTCATCGACCATGCCGCATAAGATCAATCCGATCAAGTTTGAAAACAGCGAGGGAAATCTCGGCATCGCAAATGCACTGTTCGGGCACTTTGCTCTTAAGCTTCCAATTTCTCGTTTACAACGCGATCTCACCGATTCGACTGTCCAGCGCTCGATCGGCACAGCGTTTGGCCATGCACTGGTGGGATATCAAAACATCATCGACGGCTTGAGTCGGATCAGCGTCAACGGAATCGCCATGCGCGAGGAGCTCGAACGCCATCCGGAACTTTTAGCCGAAGCAATCCAGACTATCTTGCGTCGAGAAGGGATTCCGATGCCATACGAGCAACTCAAAGAACTCACACGGGGCAAGCAAATAACTCAAGCTGATATTACCGCGTTTATCGACAGTCTCGACGTCAGCGGCAAGATAAAGCAAGAGCTACACAAACTCCGCGCAACCAACTATACTGGTATAGCTAGCAAACTAGCCAAGCTATGACCAAAGCAGGGAAAACCGCCGTTGCGCTTTTTTTTATCCTCGTCATCATCGGGCTCATTATGCTTTCATCGGCGGGAGTGGTTGAGGGTCAAAAAAAATTTAACTCCGCCTCATATTATCCCATCCACCAGCTCACGTCAGGTATTATTCCCGGACTCATCATATTTTTGATTTTTTCAAAGATTTCATATGAGCGGTGGAAACGATGGTCGTTGCCAATTCTCCTGCTCGCCATTGCCCTACTCTTGGCGGTATTTGTGCCGGGACTGGGTCGTGGTGTAAATGGAGCACAGCGATGGCTTGATTTTAAGATTGCGATCGTGCAGCCGTCGGAGTTTCTCAAGTTCGCATTGATTCTCTATTGTGCTGCATGGTTTTCCTCGCGTTTGCGCGAAAAAGGAGAGCGGTCTGTCGTTTCGCTGATCCCGTTTCTATTGGTTCTTGGTGCTGCCGCGGCCTTGTTAGTGCTCCAGCCGGATTTTGGAACACTGGGGATTGTGATTATTATCGGGCTTGCGATGTTTTTCTTTTCTGGTGCGACGTTTAAGCATTTTTTTGTACTGATTCTAGTAATGCTGGTTTTACTTGGAGGACTTGCGGTAGCCGCACCATATCGTTTCAATCGTATCAAGACATTTTTAAATCCTCACGAAGACAAACAAAACACCTCATACCATATTAACCAAGCGCTCATCAGCATCGGGTCTGGCGGGGTGTGGGGATTGGGCTATGGACAGAGCAAACAAAAACTCGGTGCCTTGCCAGAGCCGGTTGGGGATTCCATATTTGCAGTTATTGTCGAGGAGATGGGACTGGTCGGGGGACTCGCGCTTACCGGTCTCTTTACGATATATTTGTTTGCGCTTCTCCAAATTGCAAGGCAAACATCTGATTCATTCGGTCGGCTGGTCGTGCTCGGTATTGCTGTTTGGATTGGCGGACAGGCTCTTATTAATATTGCCGCAATTTCCGGTATTATCCCTCTTACTGGTGTGCCTTTGCCACTTATCAGTTTTGGAAGTTCATCGCTAGTTTCTCTCATGGGAGCCATGGGAATCATAAAGAACATCAGTTGTGCATAACTTATTTGGCTACAATGGTATACTTTTAGCATGAAAAATTCTTTACTATTAGGGGCGGTGCTTCTCTTGGTCGGTGGATTTGCACTAGGTGATGCGGCGAGCTTTGATCTTTTGGCAAGAATTGGTGGCAAACCGGAAAGGACTGCCCGGTCTAGCCCCACTTCTACGGTACGCCCGACATCGGAACGAGTTTGCAATGATGCGTTTAAGACCGCAGGGGATCAATATAAGGTTGCGATAAAGGCTGCGCAGGAAAAATACCAGACAGCTGTTAAAGCAAAAAATGCCTGCATGAAAGCAGTGCATGACGCAACGAGAACTCCGACTCCTTCTACTTCAACAGCACGCTAAGCCGAGACTTTGTCCGGCTGGCTTTGTTTTTTGCGATCGTATTGCCTTTCGCCGCCTTATCGAGTGTTTGATATACCTTTGG
>CAYHEP010000009.1:0-26871 GCA_964355775.1 uncultured Candidatus Saccharibacteria bacterium
ATACGAATTAGTCGCCGAGCGAAGCGAGGCGAACCTTTCAAACTTGCAATTTCCTGTCTGGTGCCGGGGGCGGGACTCGAACCCGCACGGCCTTTCGGCCTGGAGATTTTAAGTCTCCTATGGCTGCCAATTTCATCACCCCGGCAAACCGGAGGCGCAAGGGAGAATCGAACTCCCGAATATCTCTTTTGCAGAGAGATGCCTTACCACTTGGCTATTGCGCCATCTACTTACTATAACCCTTCTTCGATCAATTTTTCAATACGTGCAGCATGTTCTTCCGTCGTATCTATTTCAAACCGGATTTTTGGAACCGGGCGCATGACCAGCGATTTGTTCACTATCTGCTGGATGTCGTAGATACGGTGGTGGAGCTCCTTGAGCACCACGTCATTGCGTGTGGTCGGAAGTACGGAGATTTTTATGAGCGCATGCTCTCCAGTAGGAGAAACTTCGGCACCCATCACCGTCACCAGTGGTGTACCGTCAACATCGAGCTCCTCCTCGATAATTTTTGCGACCACATCACGCAACAGATCGTTTAATTTTTTGTTCCTCATAAATTTCCAAAACGTCGTTCTCTTTAATCATGAGTGGTACACCAAGATCTGACGGCTCTACGTCAACACGAAGTCCGCACTCAAGTCCCTCGGCGACTTCGGATACGTCGGCTTTCTTGTGCTGGAGCTGGACGATTTTGCCTGAGGCGAATAATTTTGTACCGCGGGAAATTTCCGTTAAAGCACCGCGCATGGCTTTGCCGGTTGTGACTTTTCCACCGATGATCTGCGTCTTGCCTTGCGTGCCGAAGAGCGCAAGCACCTTGAGCTTGCCTAGAGATGTGCGACGGATTTCCGGATCAAGCAGATCGGACATGATGTCGCGGACCAACTCGACCAGTTTGTAGATGATGTCAAATGTCTCCACGCGTATATGCTCGCGTTCGGCAAGGTTTTTGACGGACGCGTCCATGTCCACATGAAACCCTATGATCGCGGCTTTGGTGGCCTTTGCTTGCTTCACGTCGGCATCGCCGATTTTGCCGACGCCATGTCCCACAACTTTATAGTCCACTTCTGTCGATGCGATCGTGCGTAGTACCTGATCAATGGCTTCCAGCGAGCTCTGTACATCGGCTTTGATGATGAGGTTGGCGGTCTTTTTATCGGGAGCGTTGTCATGGCTGAACAATATGATGCTTGCCTGTGCGGCGGCGGCGATCTTGACCGCCTCATCGCGTGTCGCGACGACCTGAAACTCTACTCCAAGTGCCGGTACCGCTTCCCATCCAAGCACCACGCACGGCTCTGAAACACCGGCGACCTTGACGGCTTTGCCTAAGAAATTTTCCAGTGATTTTACTTTTGCAATCGCCGTTCCGGCAACCAGCGTATCGCCGATCTTGAGCTCGCCGGCATGGAGCAAGAGCGTCGCCACGGTACCGCGCCGAGCATCCATGTGTGACTCAATGACAAAACCTTTCGCCGGTCCGCTTTCCGCCTTGAGCTCCTCCAATTCCGCAAGCAATAAAATAGTTTCGAGCAGTTTGTCCACGCCAACTCCAGTCTTGCCGGAAATCTCCACCACCGGCACTTGACCTCCGTAGTCTTCCACCATGACTTCAGCTTCGGCGAGCTCTTGGCGGACTTTTTGCGGGTTGGCTCCGTCTTTGTCTATTTTGTTGATCGCCACCACAAAGGGTGTCTCGGATTCTTTGATGATCTTGATAGCTTCTTTCGTCTGAGGCTTGAGCCCTTCCTCGGCGGCAATCACTAGTACCGCGACATCGGCAACCTTTGCACCGCGTGAACGAATGGCGCTAAAGGCCTCGTGGCCAGGAGTGTCAAGAAAAGTGATAAGCTTCCCATTTGCTTCCGCCTGATAGGCACCGATGTGCTGGGTGATTCCTCCGGCTTCTTTGGCGGCAACTCTGGTCTTGCGCACAAAATCCAGCAAGGTTGTCTTGCCATGATCCACGTGTCCGAGTATGACTACAATAGGGGGTCGAATGTTCATAGTGCTCATAAATCCTACAGTATTTTTTGCTTTTTGTCTATTACTTGACTGACGTGGGCTTTCTGCTAAACTTGATCTAGAAAGATTGAAAACTGAATACTGTGTATCCAGAGAGCGAAGATGCTAAGGGATTTGGCCCAATGCTTCGCCCGCAACGTATCATAAAAATAACGTGCGAAATCCAACCCTCGCGGGAAAGATATTAAAAAATTAACAACCGCCAAGAGGCGGGTTTTTATTTAAAACTATGTACTACCCACAAACCTATACCGTCGAAAGCGTGACGTCCGGACATCCGGACAAAGTGTGCGATCAGATCTCTGACGCGATTTTGGATGCATGTCTTGCGCAAGATCCCAAGAGTCGCGTTGCCGTGGAATCCTTTGGCGGACACGGACACCTAGTCATCGGAGGGGAAATCACCACAACTGCAACCATCGATGCGGCGGCGATCGCACGCGAGGTATACGTCGGTATTGGCTACACCGATCCGCTTTCTATAGATATTCACTTGGTCCAGCAATCTCCCGATATCGCTCAAGGTGTGGATACCGGGGGAGCGGGTGACCAAGGCATCATGTACGGCTACGCCACAAACGAAACTCCCGAGTACATGCCCTGGGCAGTCGTCAAAGTCCACGAGCTTGCCCGCCGTCTCGCAGGAATGCGCCGTTCCGGCACGATCCCATACCTGCGTCCCGACGGCAAAACACAGATCACCATGCAGGATGGCAAGACAGCCTTGGTGCTTGTCAGCACACAGCATACTCCTGACGCGGACCAATCTTTACTACGCACCGATGTAATCAGGCACGTCATCCAACCGGCAATCGGAGATCTAACCGGCGTGGAAATTTTTACCAATCCTACGGGGAAATTTGAAATGGGAGGATTTGCGGCCGACACCGGACTGACTGGACGCAAAATCATGGTGGACACGTATTGCGGACTTGTCCCGCACGGAGGAGGAGCATTTTCAGGAAAAGACTCAACCAAAGTAGACCGCAGTGCCGCCTACATGGCACGCTTTGCAGCAAAAAATCTCGTGCATCAAGGATACGGAAACAAAGTTCTTGTGTCGGTTGCCTACGCAATTGGACGCGTCGAACCGCTCATGATGCATGCGATCAACGAGCAAGGCACGGATCTATCCCCAGAACTGCGCAAACAATTCGACTTCCGTCCGCGAGCGATCATCGAGCGTCTCGATCTCCGCAAACCAATCTTCCAAGGCACGGCTGCCTACGGGCATTTTGGAAAACCAGGCTTTGCTTGGGAGGAGATTTTGAGCTAGAGTTAGAGAATGCCCAAGAAATTTTATCTCACCAATGCCATACCCTACGTCAACGCCAAACCGCATATCGGCTTTGCCATGGAATTGATACAGTCCGATGTTTTGGCTCGCTATCATCGGAGTATCGGCGAAGAGGTCTACTACATGCTTGGTACGGATGAAAATGCTTTGAAAAATGTCCAAGCCGCGGAAAAGGCCGGCAAGCAGGTGGTGGATTTTGTGGATGAGCATGCGGCTGTTTTTAAAAACCTCAACAGCGTCCTCAATCTCTTACCCGATGATTTTATCCGTACGACCGAGGAACGTCATATCAAGGGCGCGCAAAAACTGTGGCTTGCCTGCGAAGCTTCCGGCGACATCTACAAAAAAACCTACAAGGGCTTGTACTGCGTGGGCTGTGAAGTATTTTACACGCCCAAGGAGCTTGTGGACGGTCTGTGTCCCGAGCACAAGACAAAGCCGGAACTTGTGGAGGAAGAAAACTATTTTTTCCGACTCTCGAAGTATCAAGACGAGATTAAGCGTCTGCTGGAAAGCGACGAGCTACGGATCACGCCAAGCTCCCGCAAATCGGAACTGCTGGAATTTATCGCCCAAGGTCTGGAAGACATCAGCGTATCTCGCTCAAATGCCCGCGCAAAAAACTGGGGCGTGCCCGTACCCAACGACCCGTCACAGCGGATCTACGTGTGGTTTGACGCCGACTCCGTCTACATCAACTCAGCCGGCTACGGGACCGACGACGAAAAGTTTGATCGCCTCTGGAACGACTCGTACCGCGCCCACCTGATCGGCAAGGGCATCTCGCGCTTTCATGCAATCTATTGGCCGGCGTTTCTCATGTCTGCAAAAGTAAAACTACCGGATGAAATTTTCATCCACGGCTACATCACCGTCGAAGGACAGAAGATGTCCAAAAGTCTGGGCAATGTCTTGGATCCCGTAGAAATAGTAAAAAAATATGGCATTGATCCCGTACGCTACTATCTCCTGCGCGAAATTCCCTCCACCGGCGACGGCGACTTTTCGATTGCCAAACTCGAAGCCCGCTACAACGGCGACCTCGCCAACAACCTCGGCAATCTGGTGAGCCGAGTCGCGAAGCTCTCCGAAACCCTATTGAGGGGTTCAACCCCTCAATTGGATTCCGCCGTCTTGGAACAGATTGAAAAAACAAAAAAAGAATATCACGAATCAATCAAAAAATTTAAACTCCACGAAGCGCTTGCGCATCTCTGGGAATTGTTTACGTTTGCAAACGTATATATCAATGAGAAGGCTCCGTGGAAGACAGGTGACGCCGGTGCCGTCGCAAGCACCGCGCACCTGATCCAAGAAGGCGCCAAACTGCTCGAACCCTTCCTGCCCGAGACCGCACAGAAAATCTTGAGCGGAACGAAAGGGTCATTGTTCCCAAAACTTCGATAACTTGTATCCCGTATCTACATTGTATATACTTAGACCATGAGTGAAACCAGTATACAACAGTGGGGCAATAGTCTCGCGGTGCGGTTGCCCAAGGAACTCGCTCACAAAATGAAACTCCGCGCGGGAAGTCGGGTTTCGGTTACGCCTCGTTTCAACAACATCATCATCCAGCCACTTCAACAGAAAAAGCCAACTTTACAAGAATTAGTCGCAAAAATAACAAAGAAAAACAAGCACAAACTGATCCTTGACGGACCTCCAGTCGGGAAGGAAATATGGTGAAACGCACCAACTATGTACCTGAACGAGGTGATGTTATCTGGATGAATCTGTATCCTTCGTTGGGTCACGAGCAAAAGGGTCGTAGACCATCGCTGGTAATTTCTCCGAAGTTTTACCATCAAAAATCCGGTCTCGTGCTTATTTGTCCGATTACTTCGAAAGCTAAAGGTTACGGATTTGAAGTCTCTCTGCAAACTGAAAAGGTGAAGGGCGTTGTATTAACTGATCAACTACGAACCGTAGACATGCGTGTTCGCAAAATGAAATTTATGGATCGCACACCAACGGCAACCATGGAACTCGTTACCCATATTATTGTCGAGTTGGTTCGTGGTGAAAAATTAATATAACATTTCTGCATGGATCCCTACCATAAGCTAACATGGATATTTGGCATTATCATGGTCGGATTTTTGATTGCTGATTTGGGATACTTCAACCGAAAAGCCCACAAAATATCCCTACGCTCCGCGATCGTGCAAACGATCTTTTGGATCTCTGCCTCGCTCATATTCGCCTTACTCATCGCTCTTTGGGTGGACCGAGAAACCGCTACGACATTTCTTACCGCGTACGTCACCGAAAAAATGCTCTCCGTCGACAACTTGTTTGTCATCATGCTGATTTTTAATTTCTTTCGTCTAGAAGAGCGGTACTACCACCGCGTACTTTTTTGGGGGATACTAGGAGCGATTGTGTTTCGAGGTGTATTCATCGGTACGGGCACAATCCTCGTGAGTCATTTTCATTGGATCCTCTACATATTCGGCGCGATCTTGGTGTATACGGGAATAAAGCTCCTGCGCGACAAAAAAGAGGAACACGCGGATTTTGCCAACCACGGCGTTTTGCGATTCGCAAAAAAATTCTTCTCGTTCACGACCGATGATCACAATGGAAAGTTTTTTGTGCGCAACAATGGCACGATTCACGCCACGCTACTCTTTATGATCGTGTTGCTGGTGGAAGCGACTGATATCGTATTCGCCGTGGATTCGATTCCCGCCGCCTTCGCCATTTCCCAAAGTCCCTTTATCGTATTCACCTCAAATATTTTTGCCATTATGGGTCTTCGGGCGCTGTTTTTTGTCATTGAAAAGGTGATCCATCGCTTTCATCATTTACAAAAAGGACTTTCTTTCATACTGTTATTCATCGGGGGCAAGATGCTGATTGGGATATTTGATGTTCATATTTCTACAATGCTCTCATTTGCGGTCATCCTGTCGGCTTTGGCAATTTCATTGCTTCTTTCCGTGGTATTCCCCAAAAAAAATATAACATGAAATTCATTGATATCCATTCGCACGTACAGTTTGTCGCCTACGAACCCGATCGCGAGGCCGTGATGATGCGTGCAAAGGAAGCTGACACGGCGATGATCAATGTCGGCACGCAAAAAGATACTTCAAAGGCTGCCGTGGAGCTCGCACACCAGCATCCCGACATCGCGTGGGCCACTATAGGCTTGCATCCGATTCATACTTCTAAATCATTTCATGATAAGCAGGAATTGGGAGGGGAGGGTAAGGATTTTACGTCCCGGGGTGAGGAGTTTGACTATGATTACTATTTGGAATTGGGCAAAGATCCGAGAGTAGTGGGCATCGGTGAATGCGGTTTAGATTATTACCGCCTTACCGAGGAAACAAAGAAAAAACAGCACGAAGTTTTTATACAACAAATAGAACTGGCCAATGAACTTGGTAAGCCCCTCATGTTGCATATCCGCGATGCCTACGAAGATGCCCTGAAGTTGCTATCAGCTATTAGCCATAAGCTATCAGCTCCAGGCAACGTGCATTTCTTTGCCGGCGACTGGAACATCGCGAAACAATTTCTCGATCTGGGCTTTACGCTCTCGTTTACCGGCGTACTCACGTTTACGAAAGATTACGACGAGGTTGTCAAAAACACACCGCTTGATATGATACTCACAGAAACGGACAGTCCGTATATCACCCCGGTACCTCTGCGTGGTAAGCGCAACGAACCCGTCAACGTGAAGTACGTCGTGCAACGGATTGCGGAATTAAAAAACCTTCCGGTCGAAGAAGTCCAGCAAGCAGTTGTCAAAAATGCAAAGAGGGTTTTCGGAATATGAAATGAATAAATTTACAAAAATATCATCATTGCTCACCCTATTGTTTGCTATGATTTGGCCATTATATGATTTTCTAGGACCTTGGTTCGCAAATTATGTCTTTCGAATCGGATTGTTCATTCCATTTTTCATAGTGCCAATATCCATAGTTGCGCTTCTGAAGCGGCATGCTCCAAAATTCATAGACTATGTTCTCAATTTGCCGTTGATAGTTTTGGGTCTCTACTGGTGTGCATACTTAGTATTCTTTATCTTAGTTTTAGCCCCGGGATTCGCCGGAATGGATTAATGTCTATGAAAAAATACCTTCCCGCACAAATCGAAAAAAAGTGGCAGAAAAAGTGGGCTTTTGAAGTAAAGTCTGTTTCCAATCCAAAAAAGAAATTTTACAAGCTCGTAGAGTTTCCATATCCGTCGGGGAATTTGCACATGGGACATTGGTACTCGTACTCGGTGCCGGACATCTATGCGCGTTTCAAGCAGATGCAGGGGTATGATGTGATGTACCAGATGGGCTTCGATGCTTTTGGACTTCCCGCCGAAAATGCCGCCATCAATCGGGGTATTCACCCCGACGTTTGGACGAAACAAAATATTAAGCATATGCGTAAACAGATGGAGTCCATGGGCGCGATGTTTGACTGGTCGCGCATGGTCTCCACGATCGATCCGGACTACTACCGCTGGACGCAGTGGATCTTTTTGCAATTTTACAAAGCCGGGCTGGCGTACCGGGCCAAGACAAATGTGAATTGGTGTCCCAAAGACAAAACCGTTTTGGCAAACGAGCAGGTCGTAGACGACAAGTGTGACCGCTGCGGCACAGAAGTAGAACAGCGCGAACGTGAGCAGTGGATGTACCGCATCACCAAATACGCGGATCAGCTCCTCGAGGGTCTCGATCGCGTCGACTGGCCGGAAGTCACGAAGACGGCACAAAGGAATTGGATCGGAAAGTCGGAAGGAGCCGTAATCAATTTCGAAATTCGAATGACGAATGACGAATCAAATTCAAATGTTCAAAATATAGAAATATTCACAACAAGACCCGACACGATTTTTGGCGCTACGTATCTTGTTTTAGCCCCAGAACACGAACTAACATCAAGGTCCGACCTTGATGTTAGTGAGGAAGTACGGGCTTATTGCGAGCAAGCAAAACGCAAGACTGCGCTACAACGCCAAGAATCAAAAGAAAAAACCGGAGTAGAGTTGAAAGATATGAAGGCGATCAATCCTGCGAACGGTGAGGAAATTCCTATTTGGGTTGCTGATTATGTCCTTGGAAATTATGGCACTGGTGCAATCATGGCTGTCCCGGCGCACGATGAACGCGATGGGGAGTTTGCAAAGAAATTTAATTTGACTTTTAGTAATGCTGAGCTCGTTGATACGGAGAAAATTATAAAATCACTCAATCAGGAAAGTAAAACAAATTGCCTCATCGTCCACGGATGTCCGAGTAGAAAAGAAGATATGATGGATTTATCGAATGGAAGACATGATAAACATTGGATGCCGTGGCTTCGCTCTCGATTAGACGAATCTGGAATTCCCACCAAAATTGTACTCATGCCAGAACCATGGGCGCCGTCATACGAGGCATGGAAAAAAGAGTTTGAAAAAAATGAGGTGAACGACAATACTATTTTAATTGGCCACAGCTGTGGAAGCGCCTTTCTTGTGCATTGGCTAGGGGAAACAAAAAGAAAAATAAAAACTCTCATTCTTGTTGGACCGTGGAAAATTGCCAGATCGCCCGAAAAACAAAGATTTTATGATTTTGACATCAGTTCGGAAATAAAAAAACTGACCAGCGAAATCATTTATTTCACCTCGGACACTGAAAAAGAAGACGGAAAGAAAAGTTTAGAAATGTACTACAAAATTCTTGGAGGAAAAATAGTGAGCCTCCCCAATAGAGGACACTATACATTTGAGGACATGGGGACTGACGAGTTTCCTGAATTACTTGAAGAACTGGGAAAATATCTCGTCGCACAAAAGAAAACCACCTATCGTCTCCACGATTGGATCCTCTCTCGTCAGCGCTATTGGGGCACGCCGATCCCGATGATTTTCTGCAAAGATTGCGGATATCAGCCAGTGGGGGAAGAAGATTTGCCAGTCAAACTGCCCAAACTCGACAACTATCTGCCCGCCGATGATGGCTCATCGCCACTCGCACGTGCAGAAAAATGGGTCAATACAAAGTGCCCACAGTGCGGAAAGTCAGCCCAGCGCGAGACGGATACTATGGATACGTTTGTGGATTCAAGCTGGTATTTTTTGAGGTATACGGATCCGCACAACAAGAACGAATTCGCAAGCAAAGAAAAAATGGCCGAGTGGTTGCCCGTGGATCTCTACACGGGCGGTGCCGAGCACAATACGATGCATTTGCTGTACTCGCGCTTTTTCATTAAGGCGATGCATGAGCTTGGCTTGGTGGACTTCGATGAGCCTTTTAAAGTCCGTAGAAATCATGGCACCGTGCTTGGTCCCGATGGAGCAAAGATGTCCAAGTCCAAAGGCAACGTGATAGACCCCGACAAAGAAGTCGCCGAGTTTGGCGCCGATGCTGTTCGCATGTATCTCGCATTTTTGGGTCCGTATGATACGTTCAATGGTCCGTGGGCACCGCATGGGATCGTGGGCATATCAAGATTTCTCCAAAAAATTTGGAAACTTGCTCACAATGACGAAATTCGAATGACGAATGACGAATCAATTTCTCAATTACATAAAACAATCAAAAAAGTAGGAGAGGACATAGAGAATCTTCATTTCAACACTGCGATTTCAGAGTTGATGAAGTTCCTAAATTCATTCGACATTCGTAATTCGTCATTCGACATTTTCCTCAAGCTCCTCGCTCCTTTTGCGCCTCATCTTGCCGAAGATCTGTGGAGTCGCGATCACGCAACCAGCATCCATCTTGAGCCTTGGCCAGTATATGACCCAAATCGCATAGTCGAATCTACTGTCCAATTTGTAATCCAAATCAACGGCAAAACGCGTGGAATGATCACGTTGCCGGTGGATAGTGATGAGTCAGTAGTGCGTAGTGAGGCTGAAAAAGATGAAAAACTTAAAAAATACTTCGTTTCGCCTGTCAAAAAGACTATTTTTATCCCCAAGAAGCTCATCAACTTTATACTCTAGCAACCTTTATCCACTCTTCGGCGTCGTACTAGTATTGCAGTGAATACTCCGCAAGACTATACTACAGCCATGGATCCCGTTAGAGAGTGTCATATGTCACGGTTGTACTTGGAAATATGCATTACTTTCTCTAATGGGACTCTCTAACGGGATGGAGCAAGAACTGTCCGAACAATTTGAAAAAATTGTCGCGCAGTATCAGCGCGACATCGTCAACTTCCATTACCGATTGGTGGGGAATCGGTTTGAGGCGGAGGATTTGGCGCAGGAAACATTTATCAAAGCGTACAAAAGGCTTGATTCCCTCAAAGAGCTGGAAAAGATGAAAAGTTGGCTGTACAGCATCGCCAGAAACGTTACGATCGATTTTTTCAGAAGCAACAAGCATCGCGCCGTTCCGCTAGACAATATGATCCTCGAAAACTACGTGCGTGCAACGGCAGTTGACTACCGCGAGGAAGTGCTTAAGAAGGAAGTTTCGAAGGAACTCAATAAATCCCTTGAAAAACTTTCCGAGCAAGACCGTATGATCGTCAAATTGTTGTACTTTGAAGGGTTTTCCTATAAAGAGATCTGTAAGATATTGAACATTAATCAAAATACGCTAAAAAGCCGACTCCATCGGGCACGAAAGATTTTGCTGGCAGCGATCCATGCCAGCGCGCTTTTGAAGGACGTCGTTGTAGAATATTCCTAACATCAGCAAACAAGACATGCCTATCGCTCCGTCGAGCGCTTTTGCAGGGCGTGTGGTTGATCATGTTATCGCAGTTGAAAAACAGCGTCGGGCACGGATCAATATATTTTTCGCTCTGCTTGCGCTTTCACCATACGCACTCCGTCAGGGATGGTCATTGATTCGAGGTGATTTCGTATCCGTTGCTCATCTGCCCTTGGCACATGCCATACAAGCGATATACGGAGCATTCATGTCGTCATTAGCCACCTACGTACTGATTGCGGGTGGAATCGTTTTTGCTGTCTACATTGTCGGTCTTCCAAAATGGCACCGTGCTTGATTGAGCGCAATACCACGCCTGTGGTATACTGACGATATGACTGAAGGATCGTCGTCACCCTTGGAACAGGAAATCGTACGCATCGAACAAGACCTCGCAAATAAGCGCGAGGCTTTGCGCGGTCAAAACAAAGAACTCCCACCGGACAAAGAACTACTACACTCGGTTGTCAGTGAAAAAATCCATCCTGCAACGCCGACTCCCGCCCCAGTACCATCCGGTACGGGGCAGTCGGCACTTGCGGTGCCTCCTGAACTCCACCAAAAGGTCCAAGCGCTGGTCAATGTCGCGTTTCTCAAATCCATTGACGAGGCGATCAAAGAAGCCCGCGCAACCAACAACGCAGCCCTCATCGACGCTTTCCATGATCTCTTAGTAGACGAGCTCTACACCCATCTCGTCGAACGTGGCAAGTTGAAAGCGTTGTAAAGGTATGCTATACTCTCATTATGAAACAAGATTCTTCCATTGTTTTTAAGCAATTGATCGCTCTTGAGCGAGTGCTTCAACGGCTCAAAGTCGCAGCGTTTTTTGCGTTGCCAAAGCAGGAGCAAAAGAATGCTGTCTATTCTCAAAAGGAACTACTCGGTGCCTTAAAAGATACACGCAGTGATATTTGGCAGGAAAGGTATGCCAAAAAAGTTTAAGGTCTTTTTTGATACCAGTGCCATTCTTGCTGGTCTCAACTCACCCACGGGAGCGGCGGGAACTCTGTTGAGTCTTTGCACCACACAACATATTGAACCATTACGCCAGTGTTGACAACCTAATAGTGCGTATCCAGAGAGTAGGAATGCCAAAGGGTCTAGACCCTGATGTCCTACCCGCAGCGTGCCCATAAGGCAATGTGCGAAAGTCTAGTTTCCCACTCGGGATAGATATAGTGAACTGGATGACGTCGCCCCCGAGGCGATTTTGTTTTTTCAGAAGAAAAAACACCCTGCGTAGCTCCGAAAGGAGCGAAGCACGGGTACGTCGTTTCCGGGGCTACGCCATCAAAGCAACTCCCTGTCTCAATCCCGAGCAGGGAGTTGTTCTTTGAAAAATGGGCGTGTGCGAGGAGGAAACGATGCCACAGTACCAAGGATATAGACCCGAAGTATTGAGCGAGCGTATTGATGAACTCGCTCTGAGAGTTAAGGAACTTGAGCGAATTGTCAGCGAGCTCGAACGCATTCGTAGGGCTTCAGAGATTAAGGCCAAGTGACGACCATGTACCAGCCACCCACGCCAGCGCAACGCGCCGGCGGGGGAGTTTTTGTTTACGCAAAATCATTTTCACGGTATACTTGATCATACCCATGAGCCTTTTTGTAACCATTCTATTATTCCTGGTGCTTGCGATACTGTTTGTTGCCGCTTTTGTGGTGGTCGGAGGAGTACGCACCAAGGGACGCATCGAGCGGGCGCTCAACATGTCGCTGTTGCTTGTGCAAGTTCCCAAGGAATACCCGTCGCAAAAAGACAACCAAACCAATCAGCAGAAGCAGGAAAAAGAACTGCTCGGTGTCGGTGAACAGCTCTTGGCAAGCTTTGCAAATATTCACGCCAAGGGATGGAACAAGTTTTTCTATGGCGAACCCTACGTGGCACTCGAGCTCGCCGTACATCATGTGGGCGAAGAAACGCATTTCTATATCGCCGTTCCGAATACGCTGTCCGATATTATCGAAAAACAAATCCACAGCTACTACCCGACCGCCGATGTCACTAAAGTAAAAGATTACAACATCTTCAACCCCAATGGCGCGACCACGGGAGGATACGTCACCTATGAACAGGAAAAAATCCTTCCGTTTAGAACGTATCAAAAACTCGAGTCTGATCCCTTGAGTGCAATCCTGACCGCCATGTCAAAGCTGGAAGCTGAAGGCGAGGGAACGGCGGTGCAAATTTTGATGCGTCCAACCCACGCAATCAAACAAAAGCGCTTGGGCATCAAAGTCGTCCGCGAAATGCAAGCAGGGTATCCGTACGGCGAAGCTCTGGATCGCGCCAAGCATCCGCCCAAGAAAAAGACCGACAAGGAAAATTCCGAAGACATGCGGGCGCGAGAACGTCCCAAGGTTGTATCGCCGGCGGAAGAAGATTTGATCAAATCCATTGCCGCCAAAGCAAACAAGCAAAATTTTGACGTCAACATTCGATTTATCACATCGGCGCCTTCCGAGCCTTTTGCCGAACAAATCCTCAAAGAACTTGAGGGCTCGCTGGTGCAATACGCCGGACCGGGATTGAACGGGCTGAAACTTCACACGGTCAGTGGAAACGCCCTGCAAAAATTGATCTACAATTTTTCGTTCAGGTTGTTCAATGAGCGCGAAAAAGCGACACTTTCGACCGAAGAACTCAACAGCATTTACCATATTCCCATCGCCACCACAGCGGCGCCAAAAGTAAAATTCCTAAAATCAAAAGCTGCCGAGCCGCCCGCCGAGCTTCCCAAAGACGGCATTTCGATTGGACTAAACAAATACCGCGGGATCGAACAGCAGGTGCGAGTTACCCAGCGGGATCGCCGTCGTCACCTGTACATCATCGGACAAACCGGTACCGGTAAGTCCAGCTTCATGAAGCACATGATCGAGCAGGATCTCGCCAGCGGCAACGGACTGTGCATTGTGGAACCGCACGGAGACTTTGCCGAACACGCGTTGTCGGTCATTCCACAGGAGCGTATCAATGATGTCATCTACTTCAATCCTTCCGATCTGGAAATGCCGCTGGGACTGAATATGCTTGAATTTGATCCCGCCCATTCGGAACAAAAAACCCTCCTCATCAACGAACTGCTTTCGATCATTGATAAATTATACAACTTAAAAGAAACGGGGGGGCCGTTGTTTGAAAAGTATTTCAAAAATGCCTGTCTGCTATTGATGAACGACTTCCAATATGATCCAACCAACGAATCAAAAATTCCGGTGTTGGCGGATATCTCGCGCGTTCTGGTGGACACTGATTTCCGCCTCGACAAGCTCTCGCGTGAGCGCGATCCGCTGGTACGGCAATTCTGGGAATTGGAGGCGCAAAAGGCGGGAGGAGAATCGTCGCTTGCCAACATGGCGCCGTATATCTCCAGTAAGATCGACACGTTTGTTTCAAACGACTATCTTCGCGTCATCATCAATCAAAAGCGGAGCTCGCTCAATTTCCGCGAAATCATAGATCAGCAAAAAATCCTCGTCGTCTCGCTTTCCAAAGGCAGGATCGGTGAAACGAACGCGCAATTGCTCGGTATGATGGTTGTCAGCAAGCTTTTGATCGCCGCGTTGTCGCGCGTGGACGTGCCCGAAGAGGAACGCAAAGACTTTTATCTGTACCTCGATGAATTTCAAAACATCACCACTGACAGTATCGCCACGATTTTGTCAGAAGCGCGCAAGTACCGGCTCAATCTCACAATCGCGCACCAGTTTATCAAACAGCTCAAGGAACCGATCCGCGACGCAGTATTCGGCAACGCTGGATCGCTCGTGGTGTTTCGCGTCGGTCCAGATGACGCGGAGTTTCTCAAAAACTTTTTCGAGCCGGTCTTTACGACGCAAGATCTGGTCAACATCGACAACTACAACGCCTACGTCAAATTGCTGATCAACGACAAGACGTCACGTCCGTTCAATATCCAGACAATCCGTGAAACCACGGGTACGCCGGAAATGTTTGAGTTTATCAAAGAACACTCGCGCACCACCTACGGCCGTCCGCGGGAACTCGTGGAAGAGGAAATTCGCCGGGGCTTTGATTTTTAATCATGAATCCCGTTAGAAGTTGCCCTAACGGGTTAACGTGCACACTAAACTGTTATAATGACTTATACAACTTCTAACGGGATGAAACTTCTTTCAAAACGGGACGTCATTTTTGCGGTTATCACCGGTCTGATCGCCGGCATCATCGCGTGGGCGATCCTCGGATATGCTTGGCTTATCGTCACGATCCCTATCCTGTGGCTGTTGGGCGTCCAGCTGGGATATTTTTTGGGAAAATGGATTGCATTTTTCGACCAGTTCGGCAAATTCTCCGCTATCGGGTTTACCAATTTTGCCGTTGATGCCGGAGTATTGAATCTGCTGATGTATCTGACAGGCATTGTCGGAGGAATTGGTTTTTCTCTCTTCAAAAGCATCTCGTTTGTCATTGCAGTCCTCCACAGCTATGTATGGAATAAAACATGGACGTTTCAAAGCAAAGGAGCGTCGCGTCAGGAATTTATAAAATTTATGGTCGTTATGCTTGCGAGCTGGGCAATCAATGTCGGCGTGGCTTCGCTCGTGGTCCATACACTGTCACCGTCGGTGACGCATGCCAATCTCGCCGCCATCGTCGGTTCGGCTATCGCCTTGATTTTCAGCTTCATTGGCTTTAGGATAGTCGTATTCAAATGACCCTCTACCGTCTTTATCGTCCCAAAACATTCTCCGAAGTCGAAGGACAGGAACATGTGGTGCAGACGCTCCATGGGGCTTTGATGTCGTGGCGTATCGGACATGCTTACTTGTTTACCGGTCCGCGGGGGACGGGAAAAACTACCATGGCTCGTCTCTTTGCAAAAGCAATCAATTGCCAGGAAGCTATAAACTATAAGCTAAAAGCTAAAAGCTCTCTCATTGAGCCGTGCAACACCTGTCTCTCATGTACGGAAATCAACGCAAATAAATCCCTCGATCTGATTGAAATCGACGCCGCTTCGCACACCAGTGTCGATGATGTCCGAAATATGATCGAGTCCGCGCAGGTATCTGCACCCCATGGGGGATACAAGATTTTTATCATTGACGAGGTGCACATGATCTCTAAGTCGGCGTTCAACGCGCTCCTTAAAACCCTCGAGGAGCCGCCGGCACGCACGCTGTTTATCCTCGCCACCACCGAAGCCTCCAAAGTCCCGGCGACTATTCTGTCCCGCGTCCAGCGTTTTGATTTTAAAAAACTCACCAAGGAACAGATCATAGAAAAACTAAAACGCGTTGTGAAAGCAGAAAAACTCACGATCGACAGCGAATCACTGGATCTGTTGGCACTCCACGCTGCAGGTTCTCTGCGCGACGCCGAGTCGTCGCTCGCCAAAATCATGGCGTACGCGGGCACGACGATCAACGTCGAGCAAACGTCCGCGATCCTCGGCATGATCCCGCTCCACGTCCATGAACAGCTTCTCTCCGCGCTATCGGCAAAAGACGCTCAAAAAGCGCTCGCTATCATTGATCAGCTCCATGAATCAGGTGCAAACTTGGAAAACGCCGCGAAACAATTTTTGGAATACGTGCGCGGGAAACTCATCGGCGGTCTTGGTACTCCGCAGATACCTTTTTTGGTCAGCGTTGTGGAAGCATGGATGACCGCCCGCGAACAATTGAAATCCTCACCCATACCACAGCTTCCGCTTGAGCTTGCCATCGTGCATCTCTGCAAACCATGACTTTTTTCAAACGATATCGCCGGATCATCTTTGTCATCCTGACCGCAGTTTTGATAATACTGGCGTACAGCAAGTTTTCTGAAATACGTTTGCTCCGCCAATTTTTTGCTCAGTCCAGTCTTCCATTTTTAGCGACGGTCGTAGGGATACAACTGTTGCAATATCTATTCAATTCTCTCAATTACCGTGAGATCTTGGCAATGAAAGGCTACCGAATACCATTTTGGGAGCTATACCCGATCGAGTTTGTCATCCAATTTATCAGCCAAGCAATCCCAACCGCCCATGTATCCGGACAAATTTTTTTTATTTATTATTTGCGAAAATACGGTGTGGGATTGAAAGAGGCGATTGGACGGGCAATTTTGGAGGTCGCATCACTCTACATCGCTTATACGACTTTTTTTATCGTTTGTGCGATCATACTGATATGGGCGAATGTATTTTCAAAAACTCCCGAGCTCGTTGTGTTTATCTACGGATTTTTGATTTTCATAGGTATTTGCGCGATGGTACTTATGTTGAGCCAAGAACGAAGATCGGAAACATGGATTGATTGGTTCCTCGATCGCACGCTCAAAAAACTTAAAAACAGCAAAATCATGGAACTGCCGGGACTTCGTACGCTAACCAATCATAGCGAGCATTTTGTGATGATTAAAGAGCAGTTCCGCGAAACACTGAACATTAAAACCCTGAAACGACAATGGGAATTCTTTGGGCGCGCCATTGTCTGGCAAGAACTACTCCTTCTGTGCAACGTCTTCACCCTATGGGTCATTTCATATGCACTCGGAAATCCAATGCCATTTACGATTTGCTTCATTGCATACACACTTTCAAAATTTCTTTCCATGATTTCGGTCATACCAGGCGCTCCTGGCGTTTTCGAAGGAGCCATGACGCTGATATTGGTAAGCTTCGGCATTGAAACTGGTCCCGCCCTTGCCGCCGCGGTCCTGACGCGGGCGTTTACATTCTGGCTCCCGATGCCGATCGGGTGGTTCCTCTACGGCCACTATATGAAAAAGATCGCCGCCCTCGATGACAAAGTGATCGTTTCGTGATATAAAGTAACGATATTCCCGGGTCGTCTAATAGTAGGACAGTGGCCTTTGAAGCCATTAATTGGGGTGCGAGTCCCTACCCGGGAGCAGATGTCTCCTGAACAATTTTCAATCTTAATTCAATCAATCGTCTCCGAAGCATCAAGGCTTCGCGATGCAAAGACGACGGAGCACACTGCACCGGTAAACTATACTTGGCGTGGCGATGCTGATTTTACTGTTTCGGATTATCCAACATTCAAAAAAACATACCTTGGAACGCCGGGCTTTGCTATCCTTGAAAAACCAAACATGGAGATGATCGAGCTTTCCGATCCCGCGTTCAATGTCCTTGCATACTTCTCAAACCCACCGCTTGGCAAAGTCCTAAATATAAGATAGTCTACTGCTTCAAAAATGCCACTTCTTTTTCGGACAGGATCCGGTACATTCCGGGCTTGAGATCGCCCAAAACAATACGTCCGATGCGGAGGCGTTTCAGCGAGACGACGGTCAGATGCATCGCTTCACACATCCGGCGAATTTGATGGTTGCGTCCTTCGCGAAGAATGATGCGAAAATTGGTATCGTCAATGGCTTTGGTGCGAGCGGGAAGCGTGATCCCGTCTTCGAGGTTAATACCGGATGCCATCTTGGCAAGCTTTGAGTCGGTGACTCGCTCGCGCACGGTGACCTCGTACTCTTTTTCTATGGTGTGATCAGCACCCGTGACGGATGCAGTGATCGCTCCGTCATTTGAAAGCAAGAGTAGTCCCTCGCTCTCTTTGTCCAGACGCCCGACGCTATTGAGATGTTGGTATTGCTTGGGCAGGAGCTCGGGAGACGATATGACTCCGCGCGGTTTGTGGATGGCAATGGTGATTTTTTCCTGTTGGGATTTGAGGAGCGACGGATCAAGCTCGATCTTGTCTACGGCCGGGTCGATTTGCGTGGCAAGATTGGTCACAACAACACCGTTGACTTTGACTAATCCCTTGGTGATATACACCTCGGCTTCGCGCCGAGAACAGACTTTTTGCTCCGAAAGGTATTTTTGTATGCGCATGTTTGGTATAATGACATGAATGATGGATATTGCAAATGATCCGGCGACGCTAAAGACCTACAGCAGTGATGCCAGTCTTTTTGAAGTAACGCCGAATCGAGTCGTCCGTCCACGCAATGTGCCGGAAATTATCGAGTTGGTAAAAAGCATCAAGCCGTCCGAATCACTCACCGCACGCGCTGCAGGCACCGATATGTCAGGCGGACCGCTCTCCGAGTCCATCGTGGTGGACATGATGAAATATTTCAACCATGTCAAAGGGATTTCCCATATGCATGCGACTACCGAACCCGGCGTTTATTACAAAGATTTCGAAAAAGAGACGCTCAAGTATGGACTGCTATTGCCATGCTATCCCGCATCGCGCGAGCTGTGCGCCATGGGAGGAATCGTCGCAAACAACTCCGCCGGAGAAAAATCGCTCACCTATGGTCAAACTGTAGATTACATCGAACAGATCAAGATGGTCTGCGATGACGGGGTCGAGCATACTTTTGGTCCTTGCACGCCCGATCAAATCCACGATGAGTATTCTCGAAAAATCTACACACTCATCACTACGCACTATGCACTGCTCCAATCCGCCAAACCTAAGGTTTCCAAAAACTCCGCCGGCTATCTGCTTTGGGACGTATGGGACAAGGAAAAAAATATCCTCAATGTGGCAAAACTGATCACCGGCTCACAAGGAACGCTTGGCATCATCACTGAAGCAACCCTGCGCCTCGTCCGTCCCAAACAGCATTCTACCCTGTTGATCATCATGCTCAAGGATCTCAAGCCACTTGCAGAGATTGTGAACACGATATTGAAACACGACCCGGAAAGCTTTGAGTCCTACGACGACCACACGATGAAAATCGCTTTGCGCTACTTGCCTGATTTTATCAAGCTCATGGGAGCAAAAAACATCTTCTCGCTTGCATGGCAGTTTTTGCCCGAAGCATGGATGGCACTAACCGGTGGAGTGCCCAAGCTCATCCTAGAAGCGGAGTTCACCGGCGACTCGGAACAAGAGATTTATGCCAAAGCCCGTTCCGCCCAAGCCGACCTTGCAAAATTCAACATCAAAACCCGCATCGCCAAAGACGACAATGAAGAAAAAAAGTACTGGACGATCCGCCGCGAGAGCTTCAACCTGTTGCGCCACCACATCCACGGCCGACGTACAGCTCCGTTTATCGACGACATCATCGTACGACCGGAATACTTGCCGGAATTTTTGCCGAAGCTCAATGCCCTCATGGACAAGTACGCTCTGATCTATACGATTGCGGGACACATCGGCAACGGCAATTTCCATATCATTCCGCTCATGAAGATGACCGATCCGAAAAGCCGCCTGATTATCGCCGAGCTTTCCCAAAAAGTCTACGATCTTGTTTTCCAATATCACGGCAGTATGACCGCCGAACACAACGACGGTTTGATCCGCAGTCCGTTTCTCAAACAAATGTACGGTCCAGAGGTGTACACGCTGTTTGAAGAAGTCAAAAAAATCTTCGATCCGCGGGGCATTTTCAACCCGGGCAAAAAAGTCGGCAGTAGTCTTCCCTATGCCTTGCAACATCTGAAGACTCTGTAGTTGACATTGTATATACTGGGTGTATACTTTAGGATATGCATAAAGCAATCGTCAATATAAAAACCGACCCGATCCTGAAACGCCAAGCCAGTAAGGTTGCGGCAGGACTCGGTTTGCCGCTTGGCACCATCCTCAACAACTATCTTCGCCAATTTGTGCGCGAGAAACGGGTGGTCTTCGAAGAAGGCTTGACGCCCAACAAAAAGACCGCAAAGGAACTCATGGCCATCGAGCGCGATATTATCGCTGGAAGGAATATGTCTCCCGTATTTAGTACTATTGCCGAAATGGATGCTCATCTTGATTCTCTATGAACACTAGCTATCATAGAAAGTTTGATAAGCAATTTAAAAAACTAACGGTTTCCGTTCAGAAGCAATTCAAAGAAAGACGTAATATTTTTCTTTCGGACCAGTTTCATCCACTACTCGATAATCATCCTCTTAATCCGCCCTTTGCGGGATCTCGAAGCATCAACGTCACTGGCGACTACCGTGCTATCTTCAAACACATTAGTCCAGACTTAGTCTTATTCACCCACATCGGCACTCACCACGAGCTGTTTGGAACGTAGGGGGTTGTTTTTTTGTGGTGGAGGAGTAAACTATCTCTATTATGACACCACTAATTATTGTTCTCGTCGTAGGGGGAGTTGTAGTTTTATGGCTCATTGGCACGTTCAATGGCCTCGTCAGGGCGCGCAATCGCGTTAAGGAGTCGTGGTCTGATATCGATGTCCAACTCAAACGTCGCTATGATTTGATCCCGAATTTAGTTGAAACGGTCAAAGGCTACGCCAAGCATGAAAGCGGAGTGTTTGAACAGGTGACCAAAGCCCGCGCCGCGGCTATGGGAGCCCAAACGGTAGCAGAGCACGGTCAAGCCGAAAACATGCTTGCCGGAGCGCTCAAGAGCTTGTTTGCTGTTTCCGAGGCTTATCCCGATCTGAAGGCAAGTGCCAACTTTGGCAAGCTACAAGACGAGCTCTCCGATACCGAAAACAAAATCCAAGCGGCACGACGGTTCTACAATTCCAATGTCTTGAGTCTGAACACAAAAATTGAAACATTCCCGACCAATCTGATCGCCGGAGCATTTGGATTTAAAAAAGAAGCGTTTTTCGAAATTGAAAATCCAGCAGAAAAAGAAAATGTCAAAGTAAGTTTCTAAATGGCAAAAACAAAATTTATATTTATAGTGGGTGGTGTCATGTCGGGAATCGGCAAAGGCATCACCACCTCATCGATCGGCCGTGTCTTAAAGGACTACGGCTTTTCGGTTACGGCGATGAAGATCGATCCCTACCTCAATGTTGATGCCGGCACGCTCAATCCGATTGTTCACGGTGAAGTCTTTGTGACCGACGATGGCACGGAAGGCGATCAGGACCTCGGAAACTATGAACGTTTTTTGGAAACCGATATGTCGCGAAAAAATATCATGACTTCCGGGCTGGTCTATCAAACGGTCATCCAGCGGGAGCGCAACCTTGAATACGGAGGACAAGACGTAGAGATGATGAGTGAAATTCCCAATGAAGTCATGCGCCGGTTCAAAGATCTTTCCGATACTGCGAAAACGGATTTTGTTCTGGTGGAAGTCGGCGGTACGGTGGGCGACAACGAAAATCTCGTTTTTTTGGAAGCAGCTCGTATCATGAAGCTCAACGACCCCGATGGAGTGATCTTTGTCCTCGTAAGCTACATGCCCATCTTGAGCAACACGGGAGAAATGAAATCCAAGCCGACCCAGCACGCAGTCAAAGCGCTGAACTCGGTTGGAATCAACGTGGATATGCTCATCGCTCGCGCATCGGTCTCAATCGACAAGATGAGAAAGGAAAAAATTTCCCGCATGTGCAACATCCACGCTGAAGACGTGATCTCTGCGCCTGATGTCTCTTCGATCTATGAAGTACCGATGAATTTCGAGCGTGATTTGATTGGAAAAAATATTCTCAAAAAATTCGGGCTATCGGTGCACAAGCACGACAGCACCACATGGCAAAAACTCGTCGAATCAATCCACGAAGCAAAAAAAGTAGTAAAAATCGGCATCGTAGGTAAATATTTTGTCAGTGGAGATTTTTCACTTACGGATGCATATCTGTCGGTGATTGAAGCTGTCAAACACGCATCATGGGCGCATGGCCGCAAACCGGAGATCACATGGCTTAACTCTGAAGAGTACGAGAAGGATCCCAAGAAACTCAAAGAACTTTCAACATTTGATGGAATTATCGTACCCGGCGGATGGGGAAGCCGTGGCGTAGAGGGCAAGATCTCCACCGCACAATACTGCCGGGAAAACAACATCCCGTACCTCGGTCTCTGCTATGGACTCCAGATGGCGGTGATTGAATATTCACGCAATGTCGTAGGCCTCAAAGGAGCGCACACCACGGAAGTAGATCCCAAGACCAAGTATCCGGTCATTGACACGATTCCCGACCAAATCAAAAACATCACCCAAAAAATCATGGGTGGCACAGCACGCTTGGGAGCGTATGACTGTCAGCTGAAAGAAGGAACACTTGCCCGCCAACTCTATGGCGGGAGTAAGATTTCCGAACGTCACCGCCACCGCTACGAAGTAAACAACGACTACAAAGCGCAAATCGAAAAAGCCGGCCTCGTCATTTCCGGCACTAACCCAAAAAGCAATCTCGCCGAAATCATCGAGCTCCCGGGCCACAAGTTTTTCATGGGAACCCAATTCCATCCCGAGCTGAAGTCCCGCCCTTTACATCCGCACCCGCTGTTCCTAGGCTTTATCCAAGCTGCAATAACCGGGTAGTTGCAAGTATAGGCTTTCAGACAAAGCTTATCGGAGCGCGACGGCGCGAGATAGCAGGTCGAGATTTTTGCAAAAATCTATGACCGGTTTGTGGAAAGCCTATGCCAGCAACAAATTTGTACGAAAATAAGTCCAGCAACATACGCAAAACCATTCTCTTAATGACAGTCTTCTTTGTTTTGCTTATCGTCGTCGGCTATGCTCTTTCATATTACTTCGGCGACCCGAGCATTTTGTATATTGCGGTTGTTTTGAGCATCGTCATGAATTTTATAAGTTACTGGTGGTCGGACAAGATCGCCCTCTCGATGTCGGGAGCGCGAGCGGTCACGCGAACACAAGCCACCGAGCTTTATCGTGTCGTAGAAAACCTTTGCATCACCGCTGGTCTGCCCCTGCCACGCATCTATATCATGGAAGCTCCACAGATCAATGCATTTGCCACCGGACGCAACCCCGAACATGCGGCAATCGCCGTGACAACCGGTGCTCTGCAAAAACTCAACAACGAGGAACTCGAAGGTGTCCTCGCTCACGAGATGTCCCACATCGGAAATCGCGATATTTTGATCTCATCGGTGGTTGTTGTACTTGTTGGAGTTATTGCTATCACTGCCGACATAGGTATGCGTGCGACGCTCTTTGGGGGACGCCGCCGAAGCAATGACAACGGGGGAGGGGGAATCGGATTGATTATCGGTCTTGTCGCTATGATCATAGCACCAATCGCCGCAACCATGATCCGCCTTGCCGTCTCCCGCCAACGCGAGTATCTTGCCGATACCAGTGGCGCATTGCTCACCCGCTATCCCGACGGCTTGGCATCAGCTCTTGAAAAAATTCGCGCCGATCACACCGCTATGCCGCACACTCACACCGCCACCGCGCATCTTTTCATCGGCTCTCCTCTGAACGAAGACGACACCGACAAACCCAGCTTTTTCGCCCGTTTATTTATGACTCACCCCCCACTATCGGATAGAATTCGACGTTTACGTGGATAGTTGTTCGTATCGTATCAATATGATACGATAAACATAGTCAAATGATACGATTATGACAAAATTGAGCCAAAAAGAGCAAGAAATCATCGCCATCCTTCTCAAAAAAGGAGCCATTTCTTCGTCAGATGTCCACGAATTACTACCTGATTTTTCCTTAGTAACCATAAAGCGCGCACTCTCGGCATTGGCGAAAGGTGAATATCTGGCTATCGAAGGATCCGGGCCTTCTACAATCTATGAAGTTGCTCAACTTGGCAGGATTTTTGCGGATATTGACGCCCATGCGTACTGTGCTGAAGAGCCGGACAAACGCTATGGTTTAAAAAACTTCAATTTTGACTTGCTCAATGCATTCCCCGAAAATCTCTTTACCGATACCGAGCTATTAGCACTCGACAACGCTACGACCACGTATCATCAGCGCACGACGAACGTGCCGGAATCTATCCAAAAGAAAGAACTTGAGCGCCTCATCATCGAGCTCTCGTGGAAATCATCCAAAATCGAGGGCAACACCTACACCTTGCTCGATACCGAAAAATTGATCCTCGAAAACAAAGAAGCGTCCGGGCATGACCACCAAGAAGCTCGGATGATCCTCAATCACAAAGATGCGTTTACCTTTGTGCATGACAACGCGACGGAATTTGTCGGCCTGACTCGCGCCAATCTCGAAAAACTTCACTCAATCCTGATCAAGGACCTTAATGTAGGTACCGGATTGAGAAGCAGAGCGGTCGGTGTCCTGGGGTCAGCGTATCAGCCCTTGAGCACCGGATTTCAAATCGACGAGGCGATCACCGCACTTCATTATGCAATCGAAAAAGCCACGACGCCATATGCAAAAGCCTTACTTGCACTGCTCTGCATCAGCTACATCCAACCGTTTGAAGATGGAAACAAGCGCACCTCGCGCCTGATGGCCAACGCGCTTTTGTTGGCTCACGGTTGCGCGCCACTTTCATATAGGAGTATCGATGAAAACGAGTACCGGGAAACGATGCTGGTGTTTTATGAACTAAACTCTATCATGCCATTCAAAAAAATCTTCGTCGCTCAATATGAGTTCGGAGCAACGAATTACGCGGTAAAGTAAAACCATGGCCAGAGAAAAACCAAAAATTCAAGCAGGAGCTGGGGTAGAACTTGGTGAGATGCTTGGCCACGGTCTTGAGAAAACTGTTTACGAGCAAAAAGATCGTCCTGATAAGGTTATCGGAGTTTATCACGAGGTCTTGGGAAAAAAGCCAGAAGTAACGAAGGCTCGGTACTATTTAATGAATATTCTCCATATGTTGTACCCAAAGTGGTTTGTGCACTTTTCTCAAGTAGGCCAGGAGAAACTCTATAAATCAGGTAGGAAAAAAGGTAAGGAAAAAAATGCCAACTATTATATTACTGACAAGCTCGAGCTTAGCGAAGAACATAACAGGATGAGTGAAATCCAGTATAAACATGGTGAGCATGGAGAGTTAAAAGCTGAAGCAGACGAAATGTATGAACGACTTCGCACTGATCCTCAGTTTCTTGAATTTAAAGAGGAAATGGAACGAATAGAAATGGCTCATGCACCCAACATAAGTGGGGGATTGGAAATGGCAACCGTGAATTTTTCAAAAAATTCCGAAGGAAATTTGAATTATATTGATACCGCCGATCCTTTCTTTGATAATGGTCGATTAGTAGCAGACGAGGTCGAGTTAGCATTTAGTGCTGAAAAGCTTAGGAGCAGAATTATGGAAAAACTCGCGGATCATGAACAAATCCAGGCTTTAGCACATTTGGACAGAATATTGATTTTACAAAAAGAACTTACAGCAGAAAGAAAAAAGGATGCAGAAAAGCTACGACAAGAATTTGAAAAAGGAGCGGAAAAACGTGAGCGAGAGTGGCAGAAAAAGTTCGGAAAGAAAAAATAAATAGAAAAGCCGCCGGAGAAGATGAAAAGCCCGGCGGCTTTTCGTTTCTCGACGGCGGCGGGTGGTGGTACTCTTGGAATCTGCTCACGTTGTAAGCGCGAGTTACAGCTTGATGGTCCATCCGTTGCGGTCGAGCTCGCTAACAGCCTGACGACCCGTAATGCCCCACAGCTTATACGTGAGCTGATAGGCTACGACTCCCCAAGCTACCGCTTCGTCGAGGTCCGGTGGCGGGGCGGGGATGTTCATCTTGTCGCGAAGCTCACCGCATGAGAGCTCGAGATTACGACGAGAAGAGCCTCTCTGCTGTGGTTCGATCCTGATCAGGATCTCGTGATGCTCCTTGACGAAAGGTCTCCCCACGCCACCTTGTGCATCGACCAGCAGGACTTCGACCAAAGCTTCGATCGTCCTACCGAGCATTTGTTGATGGTTTGCGGTGAGCTTGCCGGTCTTACTCATGCGGTTTCTCTCCTTCCATGAGCCGCTTCCTCCAGAGCCGCTCGGCCGTGATGTTCCAGAAAAGGAAGTGGAGGCCGGTCACGGTGGTCTTTCGGTCATCATTCATGGGATATCCTTTCGTTGTAATGTACTCAAAACCAAGCGGGAGTGCTTGACTTTGCTGTTGGCATGATATACCATGCCTAAAGAGTGGCCAATATCACCTCAAGGTGATAAGATACACCCCAGAAATGAAAAGCGGAGTTGACATACCATTTCTGATG
>CAYHEP010000010.1:0-22713 GCA_964355775.1 uncultured Candidatus Saccharibacteria bacterium
CACCTGACGAAACGGCTGGGGGATTTTGCGCAAAAGCGGAGAGTAGGTCAAAACCTGCACATCGTACATGCTTCCAAGACCCTTCACGACCTGCGAAGCATAGGTAGCGGGACCACCTATGTCGGGGAAAAAAATACCGGTTGTAATAAGCAGTTTTTTCACCCCGTTAGAAGCAGTATAAGTCATAGTAATAGTTTAGTGTTGAATAATAACCCGCTAGGGCTGCTTCTAACGGGGTTCATAATTCTCCGAAATTCAATGCCTCGTATTTTTTATACATTTCTTGGGCTTCCAGCTTTTTATTTTCCAAAGCGTAAACTGCTGAAAGATTTTTATACGCCCCGGCAAATCGCGGATTGATCGCAATTTCCTGCAACAACGCCGTTTCTGCATCTGCGAATCTTCCCATTCTAGTATATGTTACCCCAAGATTATTGTGTAGTTGCTTGTTAGTCGGTCCTAGTTCAATCGCGCGTAAATGATTGGAAATTGCTCCTTGATAGTTGCCCTCCCGAGAGAAAATAACTGCCAGTCCATCATAACTTCGCGAAAGATTTGGCGCCGATGCGATCGCCGATTTCCAAAATGAAATGCCATTTTGAAAAACCGGTTCGTGCGCCCGTGCGACGCCTCCAAATATTACTACGATCGCACCCAAAATGACACCCATATGCGATGTCTTCATTGATGATAAAAGTCTTCTCAAGATTATAAAAATAATCAACAAAAAACCAAATAGCGGCAAATACGCGCGGTGTTCAAGAAACACGGTCCTATTCGCGGGTTCTACGGAAATAAGAGAAGGTCCAAGCCAAAGGATCATCCATAAAAGTCCGGCGATCGCCAATCTCCTGTTATTGCGGTCTACACCCCAAATAAATCCAGCAATCAATACAAGCACCGCGACTGCGCTTACCCACAGTGACGTATCTGGCAAATATGGCATAACCGAAAGCTTTACAGGAATTAGCATCTTGCCAAGATACAGCATGGTTGCGGGAATGGCGGTACGTATAAACAAACCAGCATCAAACACAGGCAATTCCGCGTTTGCTAGCGCGAAATGACGGAACAAAAACCATGCGATCAAAAGCGCCGTCCACCCAATGCCAAGCAACCACCAATGCCGGGACCGCTGTGGCGCCGGATACACCCATCGAAATATCATGCACACAACCGGAATGACGATTGCCACTTCTTTCGTAAACAACGCGAGTGCAAACGCCGCCAAATGAGCAACATACCACCATCGCGACGAACCGGCGTGCGATGCACGCAAAAACAAATAGATGCTCGCAAATGCAAAAATCGCCAAGAGCGAATCATTCCGTCCCGGCACCCACGACACGGCTTGGGTCAAGATCGGATGGCTTACAAATATCAAAACGAATAAAGCCGACAAGAGCTTTGAAAAACCGAGCTCTCCTATCAAGACAAATGCCAGCAACGCGGCACCGATATGCAAAAAGATGTTGGTCGTATGATAGGGAACCGGGTTGGCATCTCCCAGCTCCGCATCAACCATAAATGAGAGTGTCAGGATGGGACGGTAAAACGACGAAAGCTTTGACGGATACATGGCACCTTGTAAAAAAACATCTCCGACGTTGGTAGGATCTTTGAGATACGCTTGGCGATTCAAAATCAGGTATTCCTCGTCCAAATATACAAAATCATACGAGCGCGACGGCCAGTACAAAGCAAGTCCTACGGCAATGATAATCAAACAGATGAGTGCATTTTTTTTCATCCCGTTAGAAGCAGTATAAGTCATGGTAACAGTTTGATGTGGATCATAACCCGCTAGGGCTGCTTCTAACGGGATTCATTTGAATAAAAATTTCAGCGCCACTCCAAGTGTTGCGATACCATAGCGAACACTTCGGCTAAGGTTGATAGATGACGCCTCTGAAAAGTATCGCACAGGAACCGGAATTTCTCCAATCATAAACTTCTTTTTGACGATGGCGAACAGCATCTCGGTGTCAAATACGAAATCATCGGAGAATTTTTCGAAACCGACGCTTTCGATGACGTTTCTCCGATACGCGCGCATACCTGTGTGCCATTCGGAAAGATTTTGTCCGCTTACAAAATTTTCAATCATCGTCAACATCCGATTTCCCAAATATTTGTAGAGCGGCATCCCGCCGGCGAGCGCTTCACGCCGCGAGCGGATCCGCGATCCCAGCATCACGTCAAAATAGCCCTCCTCGATGAATGCGATAAAGTGCTTGATGAGGCGCGGATCGTACTGGTAATCGGGGTGGAGCATGATGACGATGTCCGCGCCACGCGACAAAGCAAGACGATAGCACGTTTTTTGATTGGCTCCATAGCCACTGTTTTTTACGTGCCGTTCCGTGATGAGATTGAGTCGTTTTGCAAGCTCAAGCGTCTCATCGTTGCTCCCGTCGTCAACCAAAATGATGTCGTGGACCAAATCGCGTGGAATTTCCCGAACGGTTTGCTCCAATGTTTTCGCCGCATTATACGCAGGCAATACTACGATCGTTTTCATCCCGTTAGAAGCAGTATAAGTCATAGTAACAGTTTCATGTTGGATAATAACCCGCTAGGGCTGCTTCTAACGGGATTCATGTTCTACGAAACAAATTATACCGCACAATATGCCAAAGCGCCGCTACGCCGTCGCGCCATGTGATCTTTTTTCCTTCTGCATAGGTGCGTCCGTTGTATGATATGCCGACTTCGTACACCCGGAAATGATGCTTGGCGATCTGCGCGGTCAACTCCACTTCGATGCCAAAACGGTTCGACGTAAGACACGGAAGTATTTCCTTGAGAGCTCGTGCTGAAAATACTTTGTAGCATGTCTCCATGTCGGTGAGATTTAGGTTGGAGAAAAGGTTTGAAAAAAACGTCAGGGATTTATTGGCGATATAATGCGTATTGTACAGGACGCGACGAGGCTGGTCTCCGATAAACCGCGAGCCGTACACCACATCCGCTTTGCCCTCCAAAATCGGTCCAAGGAGCCGTGGATAATCTTTGGGATCATATTCAAGATCGGCGTCCTGAATCAAGACGATATCTCCGGTAGCTTTCGAAAATCCCGCCCGTAGTGCCGAGCCCTTGCCCTGATTTTTTTCAAACGAAATAGTCGCTTCCGGCATAGGACCATCAGTCGAGCCGTCGTTGATGATAATTATTTCTTTTTCCATATCCAACGGAACCGCTTTTACGGCTTTGATGAGTTGCCCAAGAGTGGCTTGCTCGTTATATACGGGAATGACGACGGATAATTTCACCCCGTTAGAAGTCGTATAAGTCATAGTTACAGTTTATCGTGGATAATAACCCGCTAGGGCGACTTCTAACGGGGTTCATAACGATTCAAGAATGTTTTTGTATTTTCGCGCTAACATATCCCAATTGTATTTCTCTTGCACGAGAGCAAAAGCGTTTTTGACTATTTTTTCGCGAAGATTCGGATCTTCGAGTTTGCGGACAGCTCTTGCTATGGACTCCGGATTATCCACCTCGCAAAACAGCCCCGTTTCGCGATCTTTTAGAAAGTCGGGGATTCCTCCAACAGGCGTTGCGATGACAGGCACGCCTGCCGCCATAGCCTCTAGAAATGCGCTTCCCATGCCTTCAGATCGTGACGGGCGTATAAACACGCTAGAACGCCCTAACAAGCCCGGCAAGGCGTCTTGCCCTACGGTACCAAGAAATGACACTCGTCCCTTGAGTTTGCCCTCCAGCGGCCCTGTTCCGGCTATTTCCAACGTATAGTCAGGCAAAAACTCCATGGCTTTTATCAGTGTATCAAGACCGTTTTTGGGCACAAGACGAGAAACTGAAATGATTATTTTTTGATCTTGAAACTTGAAACTTGAAACTTGAAACTTTTTTAGATCGACTCCGTTTGGAAGCAAATAGAGCTTCGCTTTTGGATTGACGTGCCTTGCATACTCAAACAGATACGTGCTGATCGCTGTAATCACATTAGCTTTGCGCAAAATCATGCGCCGAAAAAATCGTACAAAAAAACTTTGCTTCTCTAGGTCTTTGCCCTCTTGCAGGGTTACTATGAAAGGACATCGGGGAAAAAATAGTTTCAGGATATATCCGGCACCTCCTGCATACGATGCCTGAAAAGCATGAATGACGTCATGGTGATGCCGGAGACCTTTGAAAAAGCCTGTAATAGGCAAGAGCCATTTCCCGCCAAATCCGGATGTCACAATATCAAACGTCGCGTCAGGAATACGTTGTGTCAGATTTGCGATTGCCAATTCCGATCCGCCTATGTTCGGAAGATATTCAGTTGTCAGGATCAGAACTCTCATCTTGCTAAAATACAACAAAAATGGTATTTTTTCAAGTGTGAAGAGGAAAATTCTCTTTATTATCACCCAGTCGGAATTTGGTGGCGCCCAGCGCTTTTTGAGTACTCTGGTGCCAAAGCTTGATCCCCAAAACTATGACGTCCTTGTGGCTACTGGAAGTACGGGCGACAAGCATTTTACGGATCACCTCAATAACCTAAAAATTCCAAACACTACTCTGCGTCATCTCGTCCGCAATCCGCATGTATGGCACGATTTTAAAGCCGTTTTTGAAATTCGCAAACTAATTTCGAACTATAAACCTGATACGGTATTTTTATTAAGCACCAAAGCCGGCTGGCTCGGCTCTCTAGCTATAAGCTATAAGCTAAAAGCTAAAAGCTGCAAGGTCATCTACCGCATCGGCGGTTGGGCTTTTAATGATCCTCAAAGCTCCCTGCGCCGGCGCATCATCATCTGGGCGGAGCGTATATCGGCGCGGTGGAAAGACACGATCATCGTCAATAACAGGCATGATTTTGAACAGGCAAAGCAATTCGGTATCACGCCTCGCAAACATTTGCTTTTGATCCACAATGGGCTGGATGTTGCAAAGATGAAATTTTTGCCACGTGAAGAAGCGAGAAAAAAACTAGGACTTGCGCAAGATGATTTCGTCGCAGGCACCATAGCACATGACTATCCTTCAAAGGGATTGAAATACCTGCCTGGCAGGCAGGCAGGCAGGCCAAAAGCCCTGGAATATCGGCAAGTTGTGTTAAGCAATGTTAAAAACGCTTCTCGCTATATGAAAGCATTCGACGTCTATGTATCGCCCTCCGTCAAAGAAGGATTTTCATGGGCGGTACTGGAAGCAATGTCAGCCGGAATACCCGTGATTGCGACAAATGTAGGCGCCGCGCCGGAAATGATTGATGATGGCGAAAACGGTTTTCTTGTCGAACCAAAACATCCTGATCAAATTGCCGATCGTATTCGCACATTGATGGGCAACGAATCTTTACGCAACAAATTTAGCACACAAAGCCTTCAAACCGTATCGCAAAAATTTGACTTGGAAACTATGGTACGCAAAGTGGTAGAGCTATTGTGAAACTACTTTGTAGATTTTCCCGGCTTTTGAATCCACGACAATCAGCGCGCCATCAGGAGAAATAGCAAGCGACGTAGGATGCAAGCCTGCGAGCAGAGGCTGACCGTCGCGCGTCACAGAATCTTTGAGTGCGACCACAAGCGCGCCATTCCAGAAGACAAGTCCTGTCGGATCAGAGTCCGCGGAAAGCTCCATGGTTGCGGGTTCCGTTTCAGCGCAGTCCTGCGGGATATCAATGCGGTCTACTTTTGTCGGATTAAATGAAGCATCGCGAATCTGCTTGCCGTAGCAAAACGGCCAGCCGTAGCGTCGCGCGCCAAACTTTTGAGCAGTAGTAGGAGCTTGCAAGATATTTATTTCATCAGGTAGTCCATCGGTGCTTTGTTCGGTTGCCCACAATGCATGGGTTGTGGGATGGATCGCAAGTCCCGTAGGATAGCGCAGTCCGCCGACAAATTCCGCCGTAAAATTTCCATCGGGATCGGATTCAAGCACCGCTGCGCGTTTCCATGTATCATCCACGCAAAGATTACATGAGGAACCTGCCGCTATATACAATTTTTCGGGATTCAATGTCTGCTGTCCTCGGCTTCCCGTGAGAATCGCCGTTGTTCGATAATTGGGACCAAACAGAATCATATGCATCGGGTGCAGATCACTTGCGACGAGATTCGCCATGTTGGTTCCGCCTTTGTCCAACAGTTTCCCCTGATCAACATCATACCTCCACCGACTTACCTGATGAGCTTCCGAAACATACAAATAATTTTGAAACATCGCAAGCCCTGATGGCATACGAAGATTCTCTATCAGTACGGTATCAGGCAACAAAATCACTTTCCCGGATTTCGGCTCGCTGACGATCGCGCGATTTTTTGCATCAAATACGACAAACGCCGGCTTATCCAGTTTGTCAGCAAAAACCGACACGGAAAAACCACTCTCCGCCTCCGGAAGTTTTGATGTTTTCGTTGTAAAATACGCAACAGCGACAACAACCACTATACTTATTCCTACAAAAATCAGTTTGGTTTTCATATTTTTTTCTTTGATATTTCAATCATCTGGTCAATTTCTGGCGCCGACTTGCCGAGTTTTTTCGCTTGTTCGAGGTATTTGATTGCCTCGGGATAGTTTTGGAGCTGGAAGTATGCGGTGCCTACGACGGCGCTTCGATCCATATCATTGAGATCATTCCCATAATACTTCTTGATGATCTCGAGCGCAACCTCCGGCTTTCCGAGGACGATTTTCGTATACGCGTAGCGAATGACATACTCGTCAAGCGGAGCAAGATCTACGACGGTTTTTAAAAACGGCTCCGTATCCGCAAATCTACCTTGAATCGAAAGAAGGTTGGCGAGGTTTAGCACAGAGGGTCCAGTCGGATTGATTGCCGCCGAACGACGATAAAAATCCTCCGCTTTTGCATAGTCTTTGTCGTACTCTGCCAATACGCCTTGAAGATAGAACATATGCGAGTACTCGGGGTAAATACTGCTCGCTACTGCCAGCTCTCGGCGCGCGTCTTCCCAGCGATCATCGGTGATCGCAAATCCGGCAAGCCCCGTATGCACCAGCACACTTCGCGGAGCTTGGACAACCGCAGACGCAAAAAGTCTCCGCGTGTCATGCCAATCGCTATTTCTTGCAATGGCACGTCCAGCGTAAAAAAGCGAAACAATAACCAGCAACACGATGCTTGCCGTCTTCAAATACTTGACCTTTGCAAGTGCTGAAAAAAACCACGCCAACAATAAAACAAAGCCGATTGACGGCGCATACATGAGCCGTTCCGCCATGATCGTACCGACCGGCAAGATCAAATTGGAAGCAAGGAACCAAAAACCGAGAAATAAAGCGGCGGAATAGCCTGCAACAGAGGGGGTTCTGAAAAGCCGCACAATCTCCCAAATCATTACCGCCAACAATACTCCTCCAGCAAGCGCAGGCAAAAATGTAAGGTGGATCGTATCGTATGAATAGTCCGCCGACAAATGGATGGGAACAAGGAGTTTTCCGAGGTACATGATCAAGATTTCCAAAGCGGTAAAAAACCGTTCATGCCACGGAACAAACATGAGCGGATTTTCAATAAAAACGGTATTGGTCGAATGGATAAAATACTGCTTCAATGCAATCGCGCGCGTAAGAATATAGATACTGATCGGGATAAGCAGATATGAGAAGCGTTTGAGAAAATCTTTGATTTGCACGCGATATTTGACGATGTGGATCAGAGCGAGAATCGGCACAATCATGGCGGCGCTCTCTTTGCTCCAGATGGCCAATAGAAGCGACGAAGCACAGAGTAAACGATTTTTCGTTGAAAAATAGATACACAACAAGCTAAACAAGAGTGCAAGAATTTCCGCTCGTCCAACGATCGAAGTTACGGCTTCGACATGGATTGGGAGCACCAGAAACAAAAGCCATGAGATCCACGCAAGATCATACCGGGAAAACAAATGCCATATCAGCCAAAACACCATCGAACTAACCAAGGCATGCAAAAAGATATTGATCACATGGAATCCGGCCGGCGATTTGCCAAGGATTGCATAATTGAGCGCATAGCTCGCGGTAGTAAGCGGACGAAAGAGACTGCTTTGCGGACGATGCAGATGATACGGCTCGATGAATAGCCGTGGCAGATGCGCGATATTTTTGAGGTCGGGACGCTTTTGCACTACAACGACATCATCAAATACAAACCCGCCTTTAATGCCATTGCCATATACTACAAATGAACCAATGACGGAGAGCGTAATGACGACGAATGTAAGATGGCGATTTATCCAGCGCATAGCTTTTATTTCAATTTATTCAAGAAATCTATGAATAATTTTGTTAATTCTACATCTCCGCTTGCCACAGCAAGTCCCGCTTCGGCATTTTGCCGTGCGGCTATTTTGTTTTTGTCTGCTTTGTAAAGCGCCGCGGCATTGTAGAGTATGCGCGCGTCGCCGGGACGAAGGAGTTTGAGCTGTTCGATCGCTTCAATCGCTTTCGGATAATTCGACTGCTTGGCATAGAGCACAACGATGCTTTGAAGCGCATAGTAAAACTTTGGATCCACAGAAAGCGCCGCCTCGTACTCTTTCACCGCACCGTATACATCTCCGCGCGATTCCAAAATACTTCCGAGATTGTAGTGCGGTTGGGGAAATATATCATCGGCGGACACTGCTTTTAGGTAGTACTCTTCCGCTTTGGCGTTGTCGCGTTCCTTGAAAAAATATTCATTGCCAAGATTGTTGTTGATCCGGGCGCTATCGGGTTCGTAGCGCAAAATATCTTTGTAAAACTCTATTGGTCGTCCCCAAAGCATATTTCGTCGTACTGTTTGAATAGAGAAAAAAATTGCATAGATCGCAAGTAATACCAATAGCGGGATTCGCCATCTTCGAGCCCGCGAAACATACCATGCGGCAATAGCAATGGGTCCCAGCATCGGCACATACATCCAATGCTCATAGAGCAAGGCACTGACCGGCGTGATGCCTGATACTGGCAGAATCGCGATAAAGAACCAGCTCACGCCAAAAACGAGCACCATAGCATAGGTCTTATGGGTCCGATAGGCCCTATAGGTCGTATAGAGCAGTCCTGCAAGCAGGACTGCTACGAGCCACACCGGCCATTCAAACAGTGATCGATGCAGTGGCACGCCTCGCTCCATATGGAGACCAACAGGCGCCACCAATAAACGCGCATACTCGGCAAGCACATGGAGAAACGTATAGAAACGGATCGAAATATGCTCCGTGTAGACATTGGGCGCGAGATACAGATTGAGCGTATTGGCAAAATTTAGCACGGTCAGACGCAAGATGCCATAGACAAGCGTGATGGCAAAATACGGCAGTGAGACGATAATAGCCTGCTTGATTTTTTGTCGTTGTGTGAAAGCAACGAGCACGATGAGAAACGGCAGTATGATGGCTTTCTCTTGTGACAACAGCGCGAGCGGAACAAAGGCAAGCGATGCCCATCGCCTGCCTTTGACAAAAAATACCAAACTCGCAAGCATGAAAAAGTAATGCAACGGATCCCCACGTCCCGCGATATACGTCACCGCTTCCGTATTAAGCGGGTGGAGCAAAAATGCCGCTCCCGCCAAGAGTGCCATCAGGCGATTTCGAAATAAAAGCCACAGCAAGTACCCCGCCAGCAATGCATTGAGAAGATGAAGCACATTGTTGACAAGATGATACGTCAGCGGGTGCGTGCCGGAAATGGCATAATTTATCGCAAACGTTTCAAATAAGATGGGGCGATAATAGTTGCTGGTCAGTCCGATTCCGGCAAGCGTGCTCTTGCTAAAAAGAAATCCGGTATTTTTCCACGACAATGCTTGGACCGTAGGATTGTACACGATCCAGTCTTCATCATCCCAAAAAAGCGGATTGTGAAAATTTACCGCATACAGTCCGAATCCGACCAGGAGCAAACAGATTATGGAAATATAATAGTGGTAGCGCCTGTGCATGGGATAATAGACACTTTGACGTTGCCATTGACGAGTCGTCCGGATTGCATAGACGCAGTCACAGTATAGCGACCGGTAACGGGATGTTCGGGAAGTGTGACAGAGAGCAGACTCGTGCCTTCCGGCAATGCGAGTTGCGTGAAAATATTGGGACCCATGTCTAATTTATCCGATGGCGTCACCTTCCAAAAGATATTTCTGCCCGGATGATCCACACCACGATAGGTAAACAGTGCGTCACCGTTGTTGTACGTCTGCGGAGTAATGTAGCGAATGGTGCCTTTGAGATTGCACGATGCGATTCCGGGAAGATCTTTATATACATTGTCCGGATCTGTTGTCGGACTTGGCACAGATGTAAGGCTTGGCGTAACAGATGGGGCTTGTGATTTTTTCACAAAAAAGATTCCTGCCGCAACAATGACAATCAAAATCGCTATTCCAAGAAAGACTTTTTTCATGTCGCCAGTATAGCAAAACCCCCCGCTTTTTGCAAAAAGCGGGGGGTTGCTTTCCAGTTGACTATCGACCAATCAACTAGTTACCTAGCTATCTCTGGAAGGTCGGACCGTAGAGTGGCAAGTTCTTCAGGACACTTTTCGTTGACGGAGTGTCAAGATCGTTGGTGGATCCTGTAGTATTGCTTACCCAGTTGATCAAACTATTCTCGTTATCAAGCAGTGACAGCTGGAAGTAGTCTGCACCACGGCCAGTGTTTGACGTCTTTGCGTAGCTGGCATTTGGATTCGTCAGCTCAACTCGGAAGGTCTGCGACTGTCCGCCAGTGATTTCAACGTCCAGCGAAGTGAAGTCAAAGGTCAGCGATGCGGCCAATGCCTTGTTGGCGTCCGCGGTCAGCGTGCTATTGTCGATCAATGTATTCGTGCTGTCATAGATCGAGAACGCGGTACTCGCAGCACTCTGGTCGTATTCACCTGATGCAGTTACTTCAAACTTGATAGAACCTGATCCTGTCGCGGCATTGTCGAAGAACAGACGCGAATCTGACAATCCCATCGCTGTAACCGTAAACTTGAAGACTGTCGGGGTTCCGATCAAGTTGTACGGAGCTGATAGCGCGACTTGATCAAACTTCGGAAATACACGGTAAATGTACATATTGTTTGATCCCGCCACGTCTACGATATTTGTCGAGTCGCCGTCAAGGACAGTTCCGGAACCTTCACCAACCGCACGGAATCCATCGGCAGAACTGCCGTTGAATCTATCCATGAGGTCGAGCGAGAAAGCAACGGCATCCGTAGCGCCAGTACTGGTTGAAGTCGTAGCGCCATCGGCTTTGATCTTCAGATCAGCCGCTACCGTAATGTCAAGACTGGAATCCTTCGGAATGTACGGACGAGCATCTCCGCTCCATCCGAAGTTGACCGACGCACCGTTGCTGAACGCGCCTGAAGTTGTCAAGGTGTCACCGTTTTTGTTCTTGTAGGTAACTTTAACTGCTCCAACGTTCGCCTTCGCATCCGTCACCTCTGCGGCAACTGACGCTGCTATGGTGAACCGCTCCAAGAACTGACCTTCATTGGTGCCGGTCAAGCGGAACTTGGATGTCTTGGCACCCGTCTGGCCCCAATACAATGCCTGTGTCTGCACGTCGCTATCATTGATAGCAGCAAGCGTGATTGTACCAGCGTTCGTAACGGTCGTATCAGTCGTGATGCTGGTCGCGCCGTTTGGCGTCGCATTGCCGGCATTGATGGTAGAGCTGTTGTTGTCAACGCCCGTCACATCAGAGGTTGCGGCAATGTCAAACCCGACATGGTTCTTGGTCGGAACCGTCAAATTCAAAAGATTGACGCGGACCAAGAGTGTCTTGGAACTTCCCGCTGGGATGTTCCAGTTTAGGTTGCTGAATGCAACCGTACCGGCCGCGGCAGTGAGATTGTTGGTGATACTGGCACCTGAAGAGATGACCGTACCGCTTTCTTTCTCAACCAATGCGACATCCTGCACGGTGGAAGCGATATCTCCCGCACTGCCTTTATCGAATGCTCCAGAACCATCGGCATCGGAGTAGCCCGTCACCGTAATGGCGGTAACTTTGATAGCTGATGCGTTGGTCGCCGCAAAGACGATACCGACGACATCTACATTCTGTCTGCCCTTGACCACTGTCTGGTCAGCAGGGGTAGAGGCTAAGCTCAACGTAATGCTTGAAGCTCGGACAGTCAACGTAGGACCGTTTATGTTGGCGTTCGGTACAATGTCCGTCGTCGCCAACGCTGTGTTCGTTCCCGAGTATTTGAGCTCGGTTACACCGGTATTATCGGAGTAGTCATCAATACCGATTGCTACCTTGGAACCGGTCTGAATATCAGTACCGGTTCTCGTGTTGGCAGTTTTTAGATCAGCCGTTATTTTGGCATGCATTACCTGTCCTGCATTCAAGTTGATCGTGTCGGTGAATACACGCTGTGCCGCGGCAGTGCTCGAAGGATTGCCGTCAGTATCAGCATCGGTGAATGCACTTCCATCTGATGGTCCAACCAAGACCTGATTCGTGTCTTCATTGACCATCTTCACATCATCAAGGTCAGTGAAACCGCTGGAGTAGCTCGCGGCAATGGCATCAATATCATCCCACGTGCCATCGCCTGCAAGATCCAAGCTGATGTCAATGCGGGTCTTGCGGATTTCAATGTTGGTTGCCGCGGCATAGGTCAGGCGGGCAAACACCGTATCATCGGTGGAAGTGCCGACATCAGACGCAGAAAGGGTGCCGGAGCTGATCGTCAACACGCCTCCAGCGAGCGTCAAACTGTGAGCGTCACCGACTACATCCATATCAGTGATGGTAGCGGCCATGCCGAAACCATATTGATCGCCGATGCCAAGAATGTCGGAGCTATACTCGAAGTAGACTTTGATCGTGTCGTCTTTTTTGCCATTTACATCGCTGTAGACTTTGAACACGGTATTGGCTCCCTTGGCAATCGTGTAGCCTGAACCCATATCAAAGACAATATAGCCGGCGCTGTCAATCGTACCGTTCCATTCTTGGGTACCAGTAGATGTCTTCAGCTTTAGGTTGACGAAGTTCGATGTGCTCATCGTACCTCCCTGTATCATCTGGATACGCTTGATCGAAGCGGCTTCGGTGTTTGCCGCAAGCTTAAACTCGGAAATCTGTGCTTGCGCTTGTCCGGCGTTCGGACTGCCCAATGAACCGACTTTGGTCATCGTGATGGTGCCCGAGGTTGCGCCGGAGATCGTCACGTTGTTGCCGGAAATTGGCAACCCGCCGATAGTGCCTGAAACAAGCGTCAAACCGGTAAGCGAGAAGTAGTCAACATTTCCAGCCGTCGCCGAAAGATCGCCGACGAGGGTAAATGTGCGAGGACCGGTAATGGCCCAATTCAATGCACTAAATGTCGCTTCACCGGTAGATGAAGTGATTGTCTTGCCAGTCGTCAAACGTCTGGCTCCTTCATAGAGGTAGACGTTGTCAAAATCATCTACACTGCCGGGACCTGATCGCTTGAAGACGAACTGGCTGATCGTGCCCGTACCTGACACGTTGAACTTCAAGAATTCTACTCCCTGCGCATTGGTCGTAACCGTACGCGCAACGGGGCTGTCAACAGCAAGCGAGACATTCAAGTTGCCTGATACAACCGGAGTCGGGGTTGAACCCGGGGTCCTGCTGTAGGTCATGATCTGCGACAAGCTGGTGTAGTCCGTCGTGCTCTTGCTAAACCAATTGTATTCGTTTGTGTTGATACAGAACACTTTGTTGAAGAACATCGCATCCTGTGCGACAGCCTGATCTCCAGTCATGACCACTTTGTGAATCACGCCTGTGTCTTCTCCCGTAAATTCATACGCCCAGACTTGCTGGTCGTTGTTTTCACAGTTGCGGAACAAACCGGAATACGTAAACGCATCTCGGGTTGCCGCTGTTACTTGTTTCGTACGGGCGAGGAACTGGGTTGGCCATGCTCCAAGGTGTCCGTAGAAACCTGCAATGGCGGGGTTCAAGATCAATCTCCTGTATCCCCAGTCATTGATGATATGGATATCCGGATCACCTGCCGCGTTGTTGGCGGTGATACGATCACCCTCGGTCAATCCATATTGCGCGGGTGTCGCGGCGCTGACGTGCTTGGTAGAAATTGCTCTGGAAGCAACGATGCTTCCGATGGCAAGTACCACCGCACCCGCAAGCGCGATCGACAGGATCTTTTTGAAAGACCGTGTCTGACTTGTTAAAGCTATACTCATAATAGTAATTACATTCGTCCCTTCCATATCTTGTCATGAGACCTGATACGAAAAGAAAATTAAACTTACTTGAATCCACAATCTCAAAATGATCGACCTTCTCTGGACCTTGAGAAATCATGAATTCCAAACAAACATACCTACTGATTTGCAGACTATTCAGTTTTCAAAGTTCTTACTTTGCAAACCAGTCCCGGCGTTCAAAGCAAAACGACGAGACAGATCCACAAAGGACCATCATCCATCTGATATATATAACGCTGGTTCACGACAAATCTGACAGTAAGAATAGTAGCAAATACAGTAAAATGAGTCAACAAGAGCGCAAGCGCGAATATGTGGATAAATCAAGACTTATTCGGAGAGTATACTACCTCCCTACTTTGACGGAATTTGATAATAGACCCCGATAATAAAAGCCTGTCAATTTTGCGTCTGACGGTCTTCGGATTCCATGTTGGGAAGCACTGGATGAGCTCACGTTGGCTGATAGGAGAACGTTGGACAATGATGTCCAACATCGCATTCGATTCTTGTTGAGCATTGTTAGGTTCCGCTATCTTGATTTTTAATAGATCCCGCTTAATCAGTAAAATAGCCATCTCTGCGCCATTTTTCGCATATTCGTCTATTTTGCTGATCAGATCATCGACATTGGACACCATGTCCACTATCATATGACATTGGACATTTGATGTCCAATGTCGAATTTTGAGCGGGATACCAGAATCGGACTGGCGTCTCTTGCTTGGGAAGCAAGCGTACTACCACTGTACTAATCCCGCATGAGGTAATCCCACCATTGTTGCAAGTTTGATGTCGATTTGGCAAGTGTCTGATCGGAAGGAGTCGGGGTGCTGGCGGAACGATATACATATACCACATGCTCATCCGGTTTCTTGTAATTCAGCTTCAAACGGGCTTGCTGTTCAATATACGCATTGCTTTGAAAATACCCCGCTTGCTTTTCGAGCTCATCTTGCGCTTTCTGAAGCTCTGCAACCTTTTCATCCGCATGCCGGTATTCTCGTTTCGCAACAGATAATGTTTTCTCGCGCCGTACTATGCCGACTACAAGAACAACAAGCACAACAATACCTGTAAGCGTGATCAATTTTGATTTGAAAATATTTTGAAACATGTTAGAATAGAAAAACTATGATGGGCAACAAAACAAAGCGTATTTTTTCGATCATCGTCGCCGTGCTGGTTATCGGAGCCTCGCTCCTCTTCCTGCTGATTCCCATTCTGGGCGCATAGCTCCAGTATACCGCAGATCTATTTTTTCAGCATCTCCAAAAAAACCGTCTGGGGGATTTCCACCTTGCCTCTTCCGAGTTCCTTCATCTTCTTTTTGCCACGTTTTTGCTTGTCCAAAAGCTTGTTCTTACGCGTCACGTCTCCGCCGTACAGATATCCCGTGACGTCTTTGCGCATGGCTCTAATCGTCTCGCGGGCAATAATTTTGCCTCCGATAGCCGCCTGCAGTGACACGGCAAACCACTGCCTCGGGATGATGGTCTTGAGCTTTTCAACGATGCGTTTGCCCTCTTGGTACGCAAGCTCCCGTGGGACAATCTTGGAAAATGGCTCTATTACATCCTCCGCTACCAAAATATCAAGACGTACCAGATCTGATGCTTGGTATCCTGCCGGTTCATAGCTCATCGAAGCATAGCCCGAACTGACGCTCTTGAGCCGATCATAAAAATCCGTAATAATCTCTCCCAGTGGCACTTGGTATTTCAAAATCACGACTTCTTTTGTCAAATAATCGGTCGCAAGATACTGACTCCGATATTCTGTCATAAGCTTCATGAGTTGTCCCAAATAACTCGCCGGGCTTAGAATTTCCAGTTTTACCATCGGCTCTTCGAGCGTTTCCATGAGACTTGGATCGGGCAAAAGCGCCGCTGATCGAATTTTGACGATTGTCATTTGGGTTTTGAGCTTGACATGGTATTCCACGGAAGGCGTCGAAATAATCAGCGCCAGCTTAAACTCTCTCCTCAACCGCTCGCTGATGATCTCCACATGGAGCATACCGAGAAATCCTAGTCGAAATCCGCGTCCCAGAGCCGGCGAAGACTCCAGTTCATAGAGGAGCGACGCATCCGTAAGCTTGAGCTTGCCCAATGCATCGCGCAAATTATCGTATTCCTCTCCTTGTTCGGGATAAAAACTTGCAAAAACCACAGGACGAGGCTCTTTGTAGCCGGGCAGTGGTGTTTGGGCTTTGTCATTTGGATTTTGGATTTTTACAATGGTGTCTCCAACTCTGACATCACCAACGTCTTTTAATCCTGTAGCAATATACCCAATGTCGCCGGATGACAGTACGTCGCTTTTTTTTAGACTTGGCGTAAAAATCCCAACCTCTACGACATCGGCGTTTACCTTGGATGCAAAAAGATTTATCTTGTCTCCCGCTTTGATCGAACCGCCAAAAACCCGCACATAGGCAAGTACGCCTTTGTAAATATCAAACGCGGAATCGAAGATTAGAGCCTGCGCATCCGGACTGCTTTTTGGCGGCGGAACTTGTGCAATGACCGCATCAAGCACTTCTTCGACTCCTTTTCCGTCTTTCGCAGAAATTTTTAAAATATTCTCGGGCTCGATCGTGAGAATATTGGTAATTTCCTCCTCGACTTCCGCAACGCGAGCATTGGGCAGGTCAATTTTGTTGATAACCGGTATGATGACCAGTCCTTGCGCTTGTGCAAGATACAGATTGGCGAGCGTCTGCGCCTGAACGCCTTTGGTCGCATCCACCAGCAAAATCGCACCTTCCACGGCAGCAAGTGAACGGGAAACCTCATACGTAAAGTCGACATGGCCCGGAGTATCTATGAGATTCAGCTGATAGCTTATAGACGATAGCTTATAGCTCATTCGGACCGGTTGCAGTTTAATCGTGATTCCGCGTTCGCGCTCGAGCTCCATTGTATCCAAAAACTGCTCCTGCATCTTGCGTTTTTCGACGGTACCGGTCAATTCCAAAAAACGATCCGCGAGGGTCGATTTTCCGTGATCAATATGGGCGATAATACAAAAATTCCGAATGTTCGGCACAACCTAGTTAACCACAATATTCACCTTCCTGTCGAGAGAGAGATCAGAGTCGTAGACTGCAGACGTACCGGCAACACCGACGTGTATCATGTCATGTTCAGTACCGGATTGTTTTTGCCAGTAGAGGGTGTATCTCCCAGATGTAGATACGGGAACATGATACGTGACTGTAACCGAGCTTGTTTTGCGGGGCTTTGTGATCATCCAAAACCCAAACACCGTCTTTCCTGATTCCTCAAATACGTCCACGTCTTGCATGGGATGCGTCATTGTCTTGTTTATATCGGCAATATCTTCGTCTTCCTTGAAGCCAAGATCGGAATAATTCACGAGCGGTTTGTAGTTTGGATGTGAAATGCCGTCGATCTTGTCAATCACGGCTCCCTGCGTAACGTAAACTTTGACGTATGCCGGCAATTCTTTATTGTAAAAAGCATACTTGGAATCGCCGCCGTTGTGTGCGCGCGTAATCGTAAGCGCCCGCGACGTGCCGTCAACCGCAAGCTTCATTGAATTTGCCGTCACGGCGTCGGCTTTGCCTCCTTTTACATTTGAAAATGCAACCTGCAAATAATCGCCATCATAAGATTTTATTTCTCCTCCGATCCCTTTCGCGATTGCTTCTTTTTCAAGACCACCATCTGCAAAATATGCCATGGCGTGTTTCTCCTGTCCCGCATCAAGCAATATACGCATCACGGAAAACCATCGGTCCTTGTCGAGTCCCGCAAGCGCGGAAAAAAACTTCGGCTGGAAATCCGTCACAATCTTTTTGGGTTGCGATCGGTCGCCCTTTGTTTCAACTTCATCCTGTATTTCCGCCAAAAAATTGTCGGCACCGAGCGTCACGCGGTATTCAGGCACCTCAATGGGACCGGTGATGGTCAGAAGCCGCGCGATGACCGTAGGCGTCACCGCAAACACTCCATCCAGCTTTGCTCCGCCGTCAAGGCTGTACATTTCCGAAATCTTTTTTGCCGTCGTGGGAAAATCCGCAAACCAATTCGCGTCCCGCATTCCCCAATTCGGCGTGATGTGCGCCAAAGGTGCGGGCGGAATGATATTCATCTTGATTTGCCCGTCAGGATTGTATATATCGTCAACCAATAGGTTTTTCAGCTCTCCTTTGTCAAATGAAATGATCGCATAGGTTCCCGGAAATCCGCCTGATGGACGACGTTCGCTGTTGTTTTCCAAAAGAACCATGTAGGTTCTCGGTGATTTGGGTCCCACGATCTTGAGCAATGAGTCGGAATACGCCACCGCAGTACCGATAAGTGCCTGAAAATCCGGAATTTTACGTTTAAAATCTGCAAAAAGACTGCGCTTGTCTTCGGGTATGGAATTTTGGTCTACCTTGTCCAAAAGCTCGTTCGCCTGCTTGATGCTGTCTTGGGCTGAAAGGAGCACGTCTTGAAAATCAGACAACGGTTTTGCCACGGATCCGCCTTGGCTATCAGTATGGAGCAATGAAAAGACATTTGTCTTGGACAGACTGTTGACGGCGCGAGACAAGTTTTCACCGGCTTTTGAAATATTCTTTCCGGCTTGCACCAAACGATTAGCGGATGAAACCGAACGAAAGCCCGGGAAATTACCGAACAACGAAAGAAATGACGCGCCAAATTTATTCAGCGTTCCCGAAGCATTGTTAAAATTATCGTATGCTGACTTAAAATTGTCCGCCGCTTTATCAAATTGCAATTCCTTGAGACTCGATTTTGCCACTTCAAGATCGGCAAGCGCATCGGTGCCGTTTTGGAGAATGCTTTGTTTTGCTCCGCCAGCACCGGACACCACATTCGCGACAGCAAATCCCCCCCCGGCAAGAAACATAATCAGAACGGCTATCAGGACGTGTTTTTTATTAAGTACTTTTTGCCGTGCGAGAGGTTTTTTTTTCTTCATCCGGTCCAACCACACCTCTACTTCACGGGCGGCTGGCGAAACACGCTCTGGCTGAACCCAAAACTGCTCCAACTGGGAAACTTCCTCTGCAATGGCTGGGGTCGGTTCTGCAACAGCTACTATGGCCTCTTGCGTATTCATTTCCGCAAGCGCAGTCTCAACTTCATGAGCAATAATATCCTGATGAGTTGCTACTGGTTGATTGTCGATGAGCTGGTTGACAGCAGACTCTCTTGGCACGACCGGTTCCACGGGAGCGACCGCGAGTGTCGCTTGCGGTATTTTTTTGGGACGTAAATCAATCGCGTGGGAAAGATTTGATACTTTTTCAACATCAACAAGACCGGAAGCATCTTTCGGCTGTACGTCAAAAAGCGCCTTCAGGATATTTCGTTGCGGCATCTTGTTTCATTATACACCGTGCAATGTTTTCTTGAAAGACTTTCTTGTCAAATTTCATGGCATGATTGCGAATTGCCTGTGGATCAAATGTGATTTGTTCCAGTTTCCCTATTGCAAGACACAGATCAATCTCCGTCTGCTGATCAAAAAATACGCCCGTCTCGCCTTCTACTATCGTCTCAAGCGCTCCTCCACCACGATAGGCAATCACCGGTCTGCCCGATGCTGCGGCCTCAAGCGGGACCAATCCAAAATCCTCTTCCTGCGGAAATACGATTGCTTTTGCACAACTATACAGTTTCGGCATTTTAAAATCAGAAACCAGCCCCAAGAATTCTATATGCTTGGATTTTGAGCTTTGGATTTTGAGCTTGCGAAGCATCTGTCCATCGCCTACGATTTTCAACGGCAACTCCATCGCACTGAAAGCTTTGACTGCCAAATCAAAACGCTTGTACCCCACCAGTCGTCCCACCATTAAATAGTAATCATCAACTTTGTCAGAGATATAGTATTTTGCCGTATCTACCGGCGGATAAATCAAGGTTGAACCTTGATTATAGTATTTCGTGATGCGCTCTTGGACGAAACGCGAGATGCTGATGTATTCGTCCACGCGCAGTGACGCCTCTTTGTCCCACATACGCAAATAGGTGAGCGCGAGTGGCAAAAGCTTACGGATCGGCCACGGATAGCGGAACTCCGAAACGTAGCGATGGCTGTCGTCCCACAAAAATCGTGTGGGCGTGAGACAGTAATTGATGTGACGCGTACTTGGCTTTGTAATTATGCCTTTAGCGAATGACGCTGATACCGATAGCACAGTATCAAACTCCGAAAAATCAAACTGCTCGATCGCCATCGGCATGAGTAGGGGAAACAGACGGTGGTGGCGCTTGGTAAAAGGAATTTTTTGCAAAAAGCTCGTGTGGATCTCCCGCCCCTTAAAAACCCCGCCGGTAGAGCGCTCATCATAGACAAGCGTATAGATCGGCGCATCCGGGTACATCGCACAGAGCACCTCCAAAACCCGCTCCCCCCCGCCATATTGCGTCAAATAGTCGTGTACCAGGGCTAATCGCATAGTGGGGATATGCTAGCAGATTGATATGGGAATACCAAATATGCTAGACTAATGGAGTGGATACAATAAACACATCTTCTATGGATTCGATCTTCTCCCGATATAATGTTACGTTCGCGGGTATTTTCGGTTCTCGTGTACGAAACGAAAATCGACCCGATAGTGATCTTGATGTGCTCGTTGATTTTCAAACTGATACCACGACCCTATTGGATCTCGTGCGTATGGAACGGGAACTATCCGATGCCGTTGGCGTGCACGTTGATCTTGTAACAGAGGAAGCATTAAGTCCGTATATACGGGATTCAGTGCTCCATGATTTGCGCATTGTTTATGGAAAAAGACCAGGCACTTCTCAAGCACATTCGTGACGCGATTGCCTTAATTACAACGTACACGAGTGATTTTGATCGCGCAAAATTTCTACTTGCCGAACATAAACTCATACAAGATGGCGTGGTTCGTGAACTTGAAAGTTGTCTGGAATACCGTGGAACGTGATCTGCCATTTCTCAAAAGTGTTGTAGATTCCATCCTCAAAGATCTTGGACAATAACCCGCTCCCCTCCGCCATATTGAGTCAAATAGTCGTGAACCAAGGCTAATCGCATAGTGCGGGAAGTCTAGCAGATTCGTCACAAAAAACAAAAGTGTCGAGGCCTTGCCTCGGTAAGTGCGAAAGTGTGGTGTAATGTGAAAACAAAAGCGGGGCTACGAATCGCCGGCCCCGCGCGGTTGAGTACGAAGTTCTCTTCTCTCATTGAACCCCGCCTTTCCCGGGGTAAGTAGGGTAGATCTGAATCGGAATTCGAAGAACTTGCTTGCCGTTGTACGTGCAAGAACTTCCGTCGGCGATGACCTTTACGTGATGCCAGCGAATCGTCACCGCGGTATATGGCGGCTGTAGTTTCCAGACGGCGCTTGCAAACTCGCGAGTCAGAGTCGCAACCGGCGGCATTCCGTGAGCGAGGGGCAACTCGATGCATCCCACCCGCATGCCACCAACGAAAGCCTGTGTTGTGACGGTGGCCATTTGATTGCCCCCGACCGTGACTTCAAAAGCTTGCGGACGCATTTCGCGGAGGAACTCGAACGTGCCGAACCATCCGAGCGTCGCACCTACCAGCACGACTATCCATTTCCAGCGCTTCCTCGGTGAGATAGGCTTGTTCACATGTCTATCCCATCGAAAGCATCGCCAAAGGAAGACGTAAAGCATGCTTGTACCAATTCCCCAGAGCACCCACCCGGCTCCGTTCGGCGCGGTAGTAGGGCAGACGATTTCGCTCTCGCGGATGCGCTGCATGACCGCAAGAAGGAAAAAGCCAACCAGCGACAGGGCGAACGGGAAGAGGAAATCGGCCGGATCTCTGCGGAAGTACGTTCTGAGCTTGTCACTTAGCTTTTCCACTGAACCTCCTCGTGGGTGTGCGACGGCGCTAGAGCCACCTCGGGGATTCGAGGTGGCTTGGCCGGCAACACGGTACGCTCAATATAAAAGTCTGTCAAGAGCACTCCCCCTTATAGTAAGGGGGAGTCGGAGGGGGTTATTGACCAATGAGTTCGCGTATCAGTTCCGCTTTGGTTTTCTTTTTTATCTTTGATTCTTGCTCTAGTTTTTTGATTTGACGTGGTGTCAGGCGAAGCGTGAATTTTATCGAAGGAATTTGTTCTTCGCTGATCGGTACACTATCAAATTTTTTGTAGGATTGCGTAAGCCGTTCGAATGCGAAGATATTGGAAAAGGCGAGACCCAGTTGCCGTGAAAATGCCTGAATCAAAGCAATTTGCTCCGGTGATATTTTATCGGTGGAAAACGGGACTATGAGCACACCGGCAACACGGCCCGACTTGGTCGCGATCGGTATAGTAATGATCTGCTTGATACGCATCAGCTTTTGCAGTTGATCGGCAACACGATCGGGCGTCACATGCATCGTAAAATCAGAGAGTCTGGCGCTTTGCTGGATTTGATTGGTATGAATAGTCCGGACAACAAGATTATCTTTTGCATTCAGAGTGAGATGCATCTTTGAAAACGGAATCGGCAAAATGGCGTCCGCGGCCTTTTTGTAGTTTGCATTGTACGCGTAGGCGTAGA
>CAYHEP010000010.1:22813-26618 GCA_964355775.1 uncultured Candidatus Saccharibacteria bacterium
GGCAAAATGGCGTCCGCGGCCTTTTTGTAGTTTGCATTGTACGCGTAGGCGTAGATCTCATTGTTTTCCGAACGGACGCGAAATACTCCCGCGCCTACAAAGCCATCGTGCTTCAGTTCTTTATACAGCAAATCCACCGCCTGTTGGGCGAGTTTTTGAAAGTCATACGTGCCGGTGAGCACATGGGTTGTTTTTTCGAGCAAAAGCGCTTGATCGAGCATGCTCTATGTAACCACAAAACAAAGATAATGTCAAACGGCTCTACGGTCGCGGACAAGAAAAGAAAAGCGAAGTATAAAAAGACTTACGCTCCGGGCCACCTTGGAAGGTAGCTCGGAGCGTCGCGCGGAACAGAAGGCTCCACTTACTTGGAGCCGTAGCCCTGGCGACCCTCAAGATCGTCGCTGGGCTCGTCACTGGTCGTGGATTTGGTCACCCGCTTATCTGCGGGTACCACGGGCTGGGGATTCGGGTCGTCCCGATCCCAAAGTTGCTTCCCGCGTTTGCACTTCTTCAGCGCCTTCTTTGCCATACTATTATGATGGCACAACACTAGAGTTTTGTCAAACCGCGCTCCGGTCACGCAAGAGTTTTAGCATCGTCATGATGATGATTTTGATGTCTTGGGAAAGGGACCATGTTTCGATGTAGAGGGTGTCGAGGGCGACTTCTTCTTCAAAGGGGAGGTCGGAGGAGCCGGAGATTTGGGCAAGACCCGTGACGCCGGCTTTGATGGCAAGCACACGCTTGTGGTGGGTCTCGTACTTGGCGATCTCGACGGGCTCATGGGGACGAGGACCGACGAGCGAAATATCACCTTGCAGGACATTCCACAACTGTGGAAACTCATCGAGGCGGTAGCGGCGGATGATTTTGCCAACGTGCGTGATCCGTGGATCGTTTTTCATTTTAAAGAGCGGGCTCCCCTTGCGCTCATTGTACTGGGCGAGCAAGGGTTTCAGCTCCTCGGCATTGTTGATCATCGAGCGAAATTTATATAGGAAAAATTTGCGCCCTCGGCTCACGCGCTCCAGACGCACAAGCACCGGACCTTCGGTCTCCCATTTGATCACAAACGCGATGACAGCAAACAGCGGCGAAAGCACGATCAGACCGACAAGCGACCCAATGACATCGATCCCACGTTTAAACACCCGCCCCCATTCATCAAGCGCCGTACGGCGAAGCTCCACAAATGGTATGCCGCTCATCGTATCGAAAGCAAAGTTTTTGGTGAGGGTTTGGTAGAGGTTGGGCACAAAGCGAAAGCCCAGATGATGCTCGTGGCAAAACTCCACCAGCTCCACGATGCGTTCGGAGGGGTAGTTTGGATTGGCGAGGATTACTTCGTCCACGCCGGGATTTCCTATTGCCGAGCGCACTTCCGCGAGTTCCGGATGGGCAAGCTGTTTGACGACTCGATATCCCAGCCCCCGATCATCGCGCATTTCGGAGACCACACGCCGGGAGATTTCATCATCGCCGATGACCAGTACGCGGTGCGCACCAAGATCATAGCGATCCACCAAATAGCGCTGGAGTCGGCGCATGAGAAGCCTTCCCACGGACACAAACACGATGCCGAGCGCCCACGCACCGATCACCAAGAAGCGCGAGTCAAACAGCTCCGACCGGAGGAAGATATAAATTATCACGGCCATGAGACCGGCCGATGATGCGATGGCGACCCGGATGAGCTCCTCGATAAAGCGCCGAGTGGTGCGCAAACGATAGAGTCCGGAAAAGGCATAGGCAATGACAAAGATCAGTGCCGAGATAATGACAAAAATGATGTAGCGCTCAAAGGGCAGGTGAAAGCCAAACTGCACGGGACGCAAAGCATCCAAAATCCGTGTGCGCACGAGGTACGTCACAATCCCCGCAACCACGAGCATGACAAAATCAACGGGCACCAGCGCGGCATTGAGAATGAGTTCGCTTCTTTTCACGGTGCGCTACTTTACCATATTTGCTGTTTTTTGTAAATTGTGCTATAGTGATTGGGCTTGGTATATTGGGTGATCGCGCGAACCCGAAAGGGTGAGTGAGGAAAGTCCGAACACTGCTTCGCTAAAGCTACGCAGTGCGCAGCACCTTAGCGAAGACATGGCAGTGGCTAACGGCCACCAAGTGAAAGCTTAGGGAAAGTGGCACAGAGACCATTCCGAGTCCGGCAGACGTCGGACCGCGGGTGAAAAGGTTCCGAACGGAATCACCCCATGGCGACATGGGAGTGCGCTAAACCCTGCCTGGTGCAAGTACAGCGTTGGATCGAAAGATTCTTCGAAAAGTTCGTACGCAAAGATTTGCATAGCAATATGCAAGCAAGATAAATGATCACACAGATACAGAATTCGGCTTACAGATATGCCAAGCACATAAAACTCCCCTAAAGGGAGTTTTATGTTAGAGTGATATGTAGTATGAAAATTGAGTGGCGAACAATTTTGAAAATCGCGGCCGGACCGTTGATACTACTCGGATTTTACTTGTCGCTGTGGGGTGTGTGGATACTCTTTGATCTTCCAAAGGATGCCGAACTCATCGCCGTCATCAACGACTACTTTGCCCAGCATGGTCTGTGGGTGCTATTTCTTGCCGCATTCATTGAAGGTGCACTGATACTCGGACAGTACTTTCCCGGTGGCTTTGTGATTTTTATCGGCGTGATCTCTGCCGGGAATGATATCGCCCGTATTTTTATTGTGGTGGCGCTCGTGTGCGTCGCGTTTTTTCTTGCGTATACTTTAAACTATGCCATCGGACGTTTTGGCTGGTATAGATTATTTCTGAAGCTTGGATTGCGCGGTGCCATCGAAAACGCTCAAACAAAACTGCGGCGCCAGTATTTCTGGGGTATCATGGCGAGCTATTGGGAACCTAATCTTGCTTCCATCACGGCTACGGCTGCGGGAATTTTGCAATTTTCAATTAAACGATTCCTGATTTATTCCGCCATAGCGATCGTGGCATGGAACACAGTATGGGGGATATTCGTACATTTCGCTGGACAAACCATCTTTGAGTACTTCGGCATGCAGTATGCATTCATGATATTTGGCATCTGGATCGCAGTGTTACTTTTGAAGTATCTCCTCTACGACCGCAAGCGCATTGAGGGGTGAAACCTCTCAATTAGAATTTATTTCTCTTCACATAGATATAGTCCAAAAGCATAGATGATCCAGATCTAAAAGTTGTCCCGCCGGTATGAGAATGAGATCGGATGGAATATATGAAATCACTCCAGTTTTGAGGAGAATACCATAGATAGCAAAATCAAAAAATTATATGGTTCTGGATTTGCATTACTACAGCAACTTGTTTGTTTCTTTATCGAGTGCGGCGTTGACCATTCGGTCGGCGGCGGAGTTTGATTCGCGGTAGACGTGTTCAAAGGCGACGGAACCGTAGTCCATCTTGAGATTCCAAATTTGGATGAAGTACTTCCCCATCCGTTCGTCCATGATTTTGAAATGTCCGTTGAGCTGGCGCTCGATGAGTTCAGAGTCCATCTGGACGAGTACGCTTGCATGCCCGGCTTTTGCTTTGCCGATGAGCGCCTTGAGTTTCTTGAGGGCAAAAATCACCGCCTGATACTCGGCATCGTTGTTTGTGGCGATGCCGATCGATTCGCCATATTCCCACGCTTTGCGTGGTCCGCCTTGGGCGGATACTGATTCAATAACCACACCCAGTGCCGCCGGCCCGGGATTGCCACGTGAACCTCCATCAGTGTGAATTATGAAGTCAGCTCCGACGCTCATCGGTCGGAGCCCCGACTGGAAACGTCGGGGGCATTTAA
>CAYHEP010000011.1:0-26131 GCA_964355775.1 uncultured Candidatus Saccharibacteria bacterium
GCTAACTCTGTGCCAGCAGCAGCGGTAATACAGAGACCCCGAGCGTTATCCGGAATTACTGGGCGTAAAGGACAAGTAGTCGGTAGTTATAGTCTGATGTTAAATCTCATCGCTCAACGGTGAGGCCGCATGAGAAACGTAACTGCTAGAGCGGGTCAGGGGCAAGCGGAACGTGCGGTGTAGCGGTGAAATGCATTGATATCACACGGAACACCAAAAGCGAAGGCAGCTTGCTAGGGCTTTGCTGACGATCAATTGTGAAAGCGTGGGGATCAAAAAGGATTAGATACCCTTGTAGTCCACGCCCTAAACGTTGCACATTAGTTATGGGGAGCATCGACCCTTCCCGTGACGTAGCTAACGCGTTAAATGTGCCGCCTGGGAAGTACGATCGCAAGATTAAAACTCAAAGGAATAGGCGGGAGTTCGCACAAGCGGTGGATCATGTGGTTCAATTCGACACTGAGCGAAAAACCTCACCAGGGTTTGAAATCCAGCTGCAAGCTTTTCGAAAGATTAGCCGCCTTCGAGGGTGCTGGACAGGTGCTGCACGGCTATCGTCAGCTCGTCAGGTGACTGGTTCCATTAAGTTGGGAAACGAGCGCAACCCCCGTTGTGTGTTACAAGTGTCACACGAGACTGCCGAGTTCAACTCGGAGGAAGGAGGGGATGACGTCAAGTCAGCGTGGCCCTCTGATACCCTGGGCTACACACATGATACAATGGATGCAACAATGGGTTGCCAAGCCGCGAGGCGGAGCTAATCCCATCAAATACATCCTCAGTTCGGATTGGAGGCTGAAACTTGCCTCCATGAAGCTGGAATCGCTAGTAATCGCAGATCAGCACGCTGCGGTGAATACGTTCTCGAACTTTGCACTCACCGCCCGTCAAGTCAGGGAAGTCGGGAATACCCAAAGCACCGTGTTTTTACGTGGTACTACGGTAGGCTCGATGACAAAGACTAAGTCGTTTTGCCAAGCTGGCAGTTGCGACTCTGAGGAGCAATCCTCAATAAGAAATCCGACTGAAATCGGTGAAGCCTAACTCTTAATTATTTGATATAATTAAGGCATGGTAATACCGAGGGAAGCTAGGAAAATCACATATTCAACCGAAATTCGTAACCTAATTCAGTATTGGTAGGAAACATTTTAGGTGATGGCCATTTGGAACCAAATTGGTCAAAAACGAACTACAAATTAAAATTAAATCACTGCATTTCACAAAAAGAATACCTAAACTGGCAATATAATGTATTCAAGGATTGGGTGTTAACACCACCTAAATTGGATAAATGGAATAACTCTTTCCAATTCAGAACTATAAGCCACCGGGAAATAACTGAATTGAGAAATATGTTTTATCTGAATGGAAAGAAAATCATTCCTACCAATATTTACGAGTATCTAAAAGATCCTATCACCCTGACCGTTTGGTTTATGGATGACGGAAATATCAAAGGGATCTCGTACAATCTCAACACTCAATCGTATAGCCAGAAAGAAAATATACTGCTTGCAAACTGTATGACAAGTATTTATGGACTAGAAGTAAGACTGGAAAGAAATCATAAAAAATACTTCAGACTCTATATTCCAGGTACTTCAGCACGAATACTCGCAGACATTATCAAACCGTATATAATCCCGAGCATGCAATATAAACTCGGTTGAAAATGTGATTTTCCTGGCCCCGTAGAGACTTGCCCTACGAAAGTAGGCTAATGGTGCTCAGACTATGCATCATTACACGTCGGCCCCCGTCATTCGATGGGGTGAAGATATAGTCCATGCCCGTAGAAATACGCGGAACAACCATGAACAAGGCACGGGTAGGAGAACCTGCTCGTGGATCACCTCCTTTCTATACAAAATTTTGATATAGAAAGAGCGTCGATATCGATTTCGCCGCAAGGCAAATCAATGGCCAGCCACTTTGGCCGAATCAAGTGGGGATTGAGCAGATCCTAAAAGCTCAAACTGATCTGGTTAACGGTATAAAGCAACGTAGATTTTTATTTTATCTGATACGTGATCGTCACTATTACGGTGATTTCGTTTTCACCGGGAGGCAAGATTGGACCTCCACCAGAGTCGCCACCACCCATCTCAAGTCCCATTTTAGCGTATTGATATGGTCCGCCATACTGATCTGTATTGTCATAGTAGTTGACGATCTTTCCAAGCTTGATACCGATTTGACTCTGCAATTTTTTGGCTTTGTCCTTGGCGTCGGCAATTGCTTTTTCACGTGCTGTAGCCAAAAGTTTTTCGCGATTCTGATAGTCAAACCTAACGTTTTGCACCTGATTTGCTCCGGCGGTAACCAAGCCATCTACTACGGCGCTGACTTTGTCGAGGTCGCGAATCTTGACCTCATATCCCTGTGTGACCTGATATCCGGTGATTTTTGGATTGCCGGAATCAAGAACCGGATACGTTGAAATCGGGTAGCTCGGCGCGATCTGCGTTTCAATTTCGCTTCCGCGCATCATCGGAACCGGATACGGGTAAGGCGAAGGAAAAGAATACTGCGGAGTTAAACTGTATTGAGTAGTCTCAATGTCTTTTTCTTCGATGCCCTGTTTTTTCAAAAAATCAAACACTTTTTTGGAACGCACGCTATTGGCATCTTGAGCGGCTTTTGATGTTTTCCCGCTTGTTACAATGGAAAACTCGGCTATTGCAAGTTCAGGCTTTGCCTCTATTTTGCCGGTTCCGTTAAACGAAACCTGATTGCCCATCACGCCATTCTCGCGCTTCTGCTGGATGGTTACCAGAAAAAACACGATCACCACCACGCCCAACACCGAGCCGAGCCAAAATACAATTGTCTTTTGTTGATTGGTCATTGGTTTCAGTATAGGATATAAGCTGTGCAAAATCAATACATCGTCGGCGTTGACGAAGTGGGCATGGGATGTCTTGCGGGACCCGTCGTGGTATGTGCCGTTCATTTGCCCTACAACTTACATAAAAAATATAAAATCGGAGACTTTGGCGTGCGAGATTCCAAGCTCATGACGCCGAAACAGCGCGAAACAGTCAGCAAACTAATTAAAAAATTACCAATAAAATATCAAATATCTCTTTGTCATCCAAAGACTATAGATAAAATAAATATCTATCAGGCTTCGAGAAAGGCGATGCGGAAAGCAGTGACAAAAGTGCGTAGTGGTCAGTGCGTAGTATTGATTGATGGTCCGTATAAAATACCGAAACTTGAATTACCTCAACGGGCCATCGTTAAAGGCGACCGGACGGTTTTTGCCATCGCCTGCGCCTCGATTCTCGCCAAAGTATATCGAGACAAAATGATGATAAAATACGCCAAAAAGTATCCCCAGTACGGCTTTGAAAAGCATAAAGGCTACGGCACCAAATATCACATCGCCACGCTTGCCCACTTTGGACCTTGTGTCCTGCACCGCAAATCGTTTACAATACGATCAACATGACCAGAATCGCAATAAACGGCTTCGGGCGAATTGGGAGGATTTTTTTTCGGCAGGCGCATGAGCATCCGGAGTTTGAGATCGTGGCCGTCAATGATCTTGGGGCACAAGAGAATCTGGAATATCTGTTGAAGTATGATACGGTCTATGGCAAATATGATAAAGACATCAGCTCGGTAAAGTTTTTAAAAGAAAAAGATCCGACCAAATTGCCTTGGAAAGACTTGGGGATCGATATCGTTGTAGAATCCACGGGTGTTTTTGAGACAGCGGAAAAAGCGCAGGCACATATCACCGCGGGCGCAAAGCGTGTAGTGATTACAGCTCCTGCAAAAGACGATGTGACACATATGGCAACACCGAATGTCGGTATGTCCGCTCTTGGCGGATCTCTTATTACCTCGACGGCATCATGCACCACAAATGCGACGAATCCGGTCGTTGCTATCATGCTTAACTCCGTAGGAATCAAAAAAGCCATGATGACCACCGTGCACGCCAACACCGCCACACAAAAAACAGTGGATGGCGAGGGCGGAAAAGATTTTCGCTACGGGCGCGCCGGGGCGTGGAATATCATACCGTCCACTACTGGCGCGGCAAAAGCAACCACGCGCATCATTCCAGAACTGAAAAATAAATTTGATGCGGTTTCAGTCCGCGTTCCTATCATTTCGGGTTCGTTGATCGATTTTACATTTCTTGCGGGCCGCTCGACTACTGTCGAGGAAATTAACAGTATATTTAAAAAAGCCGCCGCGTCGCCCCAATGGCAGGGAATTCTCGAAGCGACGGAAGAACCTTTGGTTTCAAGTGATATTGTGGGCAATCCGCACGGGTCAATCGTCGATCTTGGCCTCACGCGGGTTGTCGATGGTGATTTGGTAAAAGTTTTTGCTTGGTATGATAACGAGTGGGGCTACACTGCGATGCTCGTCAAACACGTGCAGGCAGTCGCCCGACTTTTATAATTATATGGACATACAGATACCGCAACAGCCAACAGCATCAAGAGGACCGTCAAAGTCTCTTTTGGTAGTTGTAGGAATAGTCGCCGTGCTATTGATCGTAGTAAAAGTCGGTACGCTAGGTATGGACAAGATTAATGTGAGTTTTAACGACAGTAGCGCCGCAGCACCCGGCGATCTTTCTGTAAAGGTAAGCATGGAGCACAATCGAACTATACCGACCAGTCCGAAGTTAAGCTTTGGAGTTTCCGGATCGCGATCAAGAGGACCATACACACTTACCGTGGAATTTGGCGATGGCACTCAAGAGCAATACTCCGGAGTTTTCGTCTATAGCACTACGCTTAATCAACAATGGGTGAGAACAACACATGCTTATCCATCAGTAAGCACCTACACGGTAGTTGCACGCCTTGATTTCACCGGAGATCCTTCTCTGGCAAATAACACAAAACGCTATACAATTGATCTAACTCCGCTTCCTGATGCATATTATAATTTTGGCGGTCTTGGCGGTCCATCTCCGACAGGGACAACGCCAGTTACGCCTTCATTGACGCCACTTGTTCCTTCGCCAAGCTCCACTCCTACAAATGGCGGAGCTATCTCTCCTGATACTCTGCAAAACTTCGAGCTTTCAGCATGGGTTGATATCGGTCTAAAGCAATCAACGCGAGGCTATTGGTACAGTCCGTCTACGCTCTCGCCTGACACGCCCCCGACTGCAACGGAAATTACAAACGCAAAGCGTGTTTTGCGCACATCGTATCACACTAATCAGCTATATCTCGTATACCAGCGGCAGTTTGAGCCCGCAACAGCGAAAGAAGTTATGCTCACATGGAAAAACGCTACAATTTCAGGAACTTACGCGCAGTCGCTTATCCCCACTATTGTACTTCAAAATTATGGCGACGATGGGTGCAATTTTACCGATGACGAATTGCGAGATCTAATACCTTGGATCAAATCCAACATAAATAGCAAAGCAATCGCACTTTTCGACATCTACAACACGTCAACAAATACCAAGCGTAATTTTTGCAATCAGGCATCGCTCATCAAGTCTCTCCACGGAGGAGAATTGATTCGTGTCGGACTCCAACCATTAGAGCCATTAGTTTCGCCATTTACTCGTGCCGTTGAGGATACCTATTCCGCAGTAGCAACAGGAAATACGAATACGCTCTGGCAAACCTCATGCGGTGTATATGGAAAAAAGACGGGCAAAGACGGGCTTATTTCCTGGGTGGATGAGCGTATCGTCCAAAAGAAACGCGTTGCGTGGGACCTGGTCATTGTAGCCTTTGACTATGCCCTCAACCCACCATGCGGAGCCGATGCTCTGACACGAGATGATCCCTTGCCCGCAGGAAGAAATGGTCTCGCACGGGACACGATGATCAGTCGCTATTCCGGAGGAACCGCAAACGCATTATGGACAGGAATGTCATTTGATTTTGGCATCATCAACAGTTACGCCGCTGTGCCAGACCGAAAAACCGACTCTATCTACTCTACTCTGCGAGCAGGAACACCCTACCAGGGATACTATGCCATTCCCCTCAATGAAGCTGCTTCAATCTTCGATCAGTACGATAACTGATGCATCTCTCTGACGAGAAAATCAAAGAGCTTGAGCTCAAAGCGAACGAAATCCGTACATCTATTATTGAGATGCTTGTGGAGGCTGGGAGCGGGCATACGGCTGGACCGCTGGGTATGGCGGATGTGTTCACCGCGATGTACTTCCACATCCTGAACCACGATCCCAAAAACCCTGACTGGCCCGAACGCGACCGGCTCATACTTTCCAACGGCCACATTGTGCCGGTGCGTTACGCCACGATGGCGTATGCGGGATATTTTCCTCTGGAAGAATTATCAACTCTCCGCAAGTTCGGATCTCGTCTGCAAGGTCATCCAGAGCGTGAAAAACTCCCGGGCATGGAAACTACGTCTGGTCCGCTCGGATCGGGACTTTCGCAAGCTGCCGGGATCGCTTATGCCGCTCGTATGGACGCCAAAAAATTCCGCGTCTTCTGCATTACTTCCGACGGTGAACAGGAAGAGGGCAACACATGGGAAGCGATTATGTTCGCCGGAAAATATAAGTTGTCGAATCTCATCAGCATTATGGACCGCAACAATATACAGATTGACGGCACGACCGAGGACGTGATGCCGCTGGAACCGCTCGCTGATAAATACAAAGCATTTAACTGGCACGTCATCGAAATAGATGGCAACAATATCCCCGCGATCGTAGACGCAGTCGAACTCGCAAAAACGACCACCGAAAAACCCACGCTCATTTTGGCAAACACTGTCCCGGGCAAAGGCGTCGCATCAATTGAAAACGACTACCACTGGCACGGCACCCCGCCCAACAAAGAACAGGCAGCGGCGTTTTTGGCTGAACTTAAAAAAGCACATGATCAATTTACCTGAAAAACCGGAAATGATAGCAACACGCCAAGGCTACGGCAAGGGCGTCGTTGAAGCGGGAAAGCTTGACGAGCGTGTTGTCGTACTGTGCGCAGATCTTACGGAGTCCACCAACTCGCATTGGTTTGCGGAGGCGTTTCCAAATCGGTTCGTTCAGATGGGGGTGGCAGAGCAAAACATGGCCACCGTAGCCGCCGGCATGGCAAACTACGGCAAGATTCCGTTCATAGCAAGCTATGCGGCGTTTTCACCGGGACGCAACTATGAGCAAATCCGCACAACCATTTGCATCAACAACGTTCCCGTCAAGATCGTCGGAGCGCACGCCGGTATTTCGGTGGGGCCTGACGGCGCGACGCATCAAATGCTCGAGGACATCGCCATGATGCGGACTTTGCCCAATATGACCGTGGTTGTGCCCTGCGACGCGATCGAAGCTCGCAAAGCTACGCTTGCTATCGCAAAACTCCCAACACCGGCTTACATTCGAGTGGGCCGTGAAAAATCTCCCGTGTTTACCACCGAAGATACCCCGTTTGAAATCGGCAAAGCTTTGATGTTTCGTGATGGAATTGACGTAGCAATTATAGGTTGTGGAATTCTGGTGTATCATGCCTTGCAAGCGGCTCAAGAATTGGCTAAAGACGGCATAGATGCCATGGTGATCAACTCTCATACAATCAAACCGTTGGATAATGAAACTATTATTTCCGCGGCAAAACAATGCGGAGCCATCGTCAGCGTCGAGGAACATCAAGTCGCCGGAGGTCTGGGATCGGCGATCGCGGAGTGTCTCGCCAAAAACTATCCCGTCCCGCAGGAGTTTATCGGGGTACAAGACCGCTTCGGCGAGTCAGGCAAAGCAAGCGAACTTATTGAACATTTCGGTCTCGGAACGGCGTCAATTATAACCGCGGCAAAAAAAGCAATCTCACGCAAGTAGCGCTCTGATTTTCCCCAAATCTTCTCTGAATTGCGGTTCCCAGTTTATGTTTCTTAATATTGCCGCTGGATGATAGGTGATGAGGAAGTTTCTGCCTTCTTTCTCTATGACCCTTCCTCGATTCGAACTCATGGAGCCTTCCAAACCCATGCCCTCCATTGCTACCCGACCCACAAGTACGATGAGTTTGGGGTCTACGACGGCAATTTCTTTTTCTATAGCACCACGAAACTTTGCAATTTCCTCATCGGTCGGCGTGCGGTTTTTGCCAAGCTCATCGGACGGGCGGTATTTGACTATATTGGAAATATAAAAATCACTGCGTTTCCAGCCAAGCGCCTCGAGCGTGCCAACCAGCAGTCGTCCGGCTCTCCCGATAAACGGCTTGCCTTGACGCTCTTCATCCATCCCCGGCGCCTCGCCGATGATCATTGTCTTGGCATCCGGATCCCCGTCGCTAAACACAAGTTTTCGCTTCGGATAGGCTTTGCGGATAGCGGACCACAGGAGCTCGAGTTTTTGATTTTTCGTCATGATTTTGCTATAGTAACACAGTCATAAACGGGCGACTAGTTCAGCCCCGACGCCTTGCAGGGTCGGGGAGCCGACATCCGCATAGCGGATCGTCGGCTTGGTAAAAATATGAAAGGTTACGTATATATTCTACAAAATGGCGATGAAGGCATATACTACATTGGGAGTACGAACGATGTCGATCGTCGTATGTATCAGCATTCCATTGGGTCAACAAAAACAACACATAGGATGCGTGAGCAAATAGTAAGACTAGTGCAAGAGTTTCCAAGTCTAGAAATTGCAAGAAAAGTTGAGTTGAGATTGAAAAAGTTTAAGCGTAGGGATTTTATTGAAAAAATCGTAAGAGATGGTAAAATAAACTTGACGGGCGTGTAGTTCAGTGGCAGAACGCATTCCTGATAAGAATGAGGTCCTAGGTCCGATTCCTAGCACGCCCACCCGTCACATAGTTCAGCCCCGACGCCTTGCAGGGTCGGGGAGCCGACATCCGCATAGCGATCGTCGGCTTGGTAAAACGACTGATAATGACCAGACTCTAGGTTCGATTCCTAGCACACCCACCACATGGAAAATCCCGAATTTCTCCACAAAAAATATCGAGATCTGAACACCAGTCCCGAAGTCGAGTCAGCGGCACAACAAGCAAAGCGCCGCGAAGATAAAGAACTGCCTCCACAAAAACCCGGTGCACGCATCCAGAACTATCTTGACCGTCTCGCCACTGTCCTTAATCCGCCGCGGCACGAGCATGCTCCCGAGTTTGATACCAAAAAACGCAATCTCGAATTTCTTAAGCAGTCTTTGTATAAAGAATTCGTCGTAAAGCCGGATGAAATACCGGAGTCTTATTTCGCTTCGATCAAGCGCAAATACCGCGAACAAGGACACGGCGACATCACCATAGCACCCGAGACGATGCAAAGTATCGTTGATGCCGCGATTGCAGATCAAAAACGCTCGCTTGATCGATGGATCAATTACCTCATATCGCCCGATGCAAAGTACCCCGATTATCTCAAATACTATGCGATGCGAAGCGTATTAGGAATGAGCACCTACGACCGCGGAAGTAACTCATTTGCGAAAAGGAGTAATCCGGAAAAAACTAAAAAAGGCACGGTTGCGCTATTCCCCGAACTCAACCGTGAGGCACTGGCGATCGTACTCAATGCGCTGGAACGAAAACACCTGGGCAAACAACAAAAGCTCGGCTATGACTTGCTGGACATAAAACAGCAATTTATGAAACTCCTTGAAGACATGCAAAAAGATAATTTTGCGGAGTTATATGCACTCGCCATCGAAAAATTCAAGCCGATTCCCGATGAACTGCTCCGTATCACCGAAGGACGATGGAAACACTACCCCCTAGGATCCGCTCCCAAGCCGCTTGTCGCGTCGCTGGAGAATTACGGTACCGGCTGGTGCTTGCGCGGAGAAGACACGACGAAGCGCTACCTGCAGGGAGACAAAACGACACCGGGCAATGATCTATATATTTTTTACTCAAACGATCTGCAAGGCACCCCATCCGTTCCCCGCGCAGTGATGGTCGTAAACAAACAAGGACAAATCCTGGAAGTCCGTGGCGTTGCCATAGACGAAAACCTCGACCAATACCTGGGTGATATCGTAGCGAAAAAACTGCAAGAGTTTCCGAGCGGTACAACCTTTGAAAAACAGTCTCGCGACATGAAGCAGTTGACCGGTATTGATAAAAAATCCAAAGCAGGACAAGCGCTTAATAAAAACGATCTGGCATTTTTGTACGAACTGGACACTCACATCGAAGGTTTTGGCTATGAAGAGCGCGACCCGCGTATTGCCGAGCTTCGAACCGGTAGAAATACCGAAGCAGATATGCTTGTGATCTTCGACTGTGCTCGTGAGCAAATCGCCCACACATCACGAGAGATTAACGAAAATACCAAAGCATACGTTGGCAAGCTTGAGCCGGGCATCTTCGAGCTCACACAACAATACAACATCGACCACATCTATACCTCCTTTCCCGAACGCAAAATCAGAAAAGAAAAAATTACGATCGGCGGAAAAACCGAGCAACAGCTTGAAGAAGAGATGCGCGGTAAGAGCGTCAATTTTGAATACGTTCGTTTCATGATGCAAAGCAAAGACTTCACGACACTCGAGCAAGCCGAAACCGGCGACTATGTACGCCTTCACGTTTCCGACCTCTTGCCGGGCAATCCTACGACTGATCAACTCTATGCACGGGCGGGTGAACTCGGACTTGACCTCTGTCCTGCAGAAACCGGCCCGCATTACAGGTTGCAACATCTCGACCAGCCGGTTGATGAAGTTACCTATATTGCTATGAAGCAAATTGCGGTTCGTGGCGGTCGCCCGGACGTGTTCCACGTCGATCGCTTTGACGGCGGTCTGTGGCTGAGCGACGGTTGGGGGGGGCACGACCACGGGTGGCTTCCGGACGATGAGTTCCTCTTCCGTCTCCGCAAGTGAGAAATTTAGAATCTTAGCCTCTTGAATCTTTGACTCTTTGGTTTTTAGATACTTTCTTCGGCGCGAAATTTTTGCTATGCTGATTTCAGATTGGTTGTATCGAACGGCTACGGTTTTTCGAGACCTTTCTGACTTTTGCAAATTGAGAGTCTGCCCGGTCAAGGCTTGGCGGAGAGGATTTGTGTCGAGTCCTACAAAAAAGAAACACTTGGTATGGTGTGCTGGAGGATTCTTGATCCCAAATACGATACAGTCCGATGTTTTTTGAGATCACACGGACAATGACATGGATGGCACATCATATATTGCGGATCGTGACGGTAACCCGAACGTGTTCAACGTCAATCGCAATGACGACGGTCTGTGGCTGAACAACGATTGGGGGAGGCACGACAACAGGTGGAATGCTGACAATGAGTTCGTCTTTTCTCTCCGAAACTATTTCTTTTCCGCGCCTACAAAGTGCGGTTTTTCTTGCCCGGATTATTGAGACTGCCCTTCCAACCGCCAAGCATCTTGCCGATCTCCACCAGCTTGAGAGCGACATCTTCGTAGTGCTGGTTTGAGATAAGCTTCCCATCCCAAGCCACGGAAATTAAAAACGCCAGCGTATCGCGCATAAAAATACAGTCTGATATTTTTTTCGTTTTATGCTCTTTTGGGGTAAAATACGCCGTATAGGTGAGGTCGAGCAGATCAAGAAATTTGTTTTCAATACGGGCGCCGATAGTATACCGTGCGCCCTTGGCAATATGCGGAACAATATTCATCCAAATCAAATATCCCTCTTTGACCCGCTGCAAAATCGAAGCCTGATCGAAAGAGAGAGAGAGAGAGAGTTGGAACTCATAGCTATGATTCTATCATTTCCGTCGAAAATTTGCTCGTGTCGTGGCGGGAGTTTTTACGGAACAAAAAGAAGCGCAAAGATGTAGCGGAGTTTTCGCTGGCATTTATGGACAATATCCTTGAACTTCACCACGACCTTGCGGATAAAATCTATCGGCATGGCGGGTATCACGCTTTCAAGATCAACGACCCAAAACCGCGTGAAATCCACAAAGCACCTGTACGGGATCGGCTCGTCCATCATGCGGTGTGTCGAATTCTCTATCCGTATTTCGATCGGCAATTTATCCACGATTCATACTCCAGCAGGGTCGGCAAAGGAACTCACAAAGCCATGGATCGCTTTGCGCAATTTGCACGACAAGTCTCCCAAAATCATACGAAAACCGCGTGGGTCTTGAAATGCGATATCAAAAAGTTTTTTGCCAGTATTGATCATGAGATCCTAAAAAGCGTAATTAACTTCCATATGGAAGATAAAGAATCACTCTGGCTCATACATCAAATCATCGACAGCCATAATCCCGGCCTACCCCTTGGCAATCTTACCTCCCAGCTTTTGGTCAACATCTACATGAATGAGTTTGACCAGTGGGTGAAGAGAGTTTTGAAAATCAAACACTATGTGCGTTTTGCCGATGACTTTGTCCTCATATCAGACGATCGTCTAGAATGCGGACGTGCATTGCGAGAGATTGATGAATTTCTCAAAACACATCTCAAATTACAACTTCATCCAACCAAGTGTTTTATCAAAACCTTTGCCAGTGGTGTTGATTTTCTCGGCTGGGTGCATTTTCCCGATCATCGGGTGTTGAGGACGGGGACGAGACGGAGAATGGTGAAACGGATCAATGAAAACAATCAAGAGTCCTACCGAGGGTTGTTGAAACATGGGAATACTTACAAAATAAATAACTCTCTGCTATACTATCCTCATGAGCAACAACGATACAACAAACGACCCCCGGAGGCAGCGGCTGGAGGCGATGAATTTGCCGGTTTCAAAGCTTCCGCTTGTGGAACCGCAGGGACCGGATGATTTTCGCTCCTCGTTTCATTGGCGGATTTTCCGCATCATGGCGGAGTTTGTGGACGGATGGCAGTTTTTGGCTGATTACAAAAAACTTGTCACGTTTTTCGGATCGGCGCGATTCAAGCAGGGCGATCATTGGTACGAGGAAGCGAGGAAACTTTCCCACGAATTGGCGCTCATTGGATATGACGTGGTAACCGGCGGAGGACCGGGCATCATGGAAGCGGCAAACCAAGGCGCGCACGAAGCCCACGACAAGAATACTGATCAGCATGACAAGATCGGTGATTCCGTAGGCCTCAACATCAAACTGCCATTTGAACAGCGCATCAACGCATTTGTAGACAAGGCGGTTGCATTTCATTACTTTTTTGTCCGCAAAGTGATGCTTTCCTATTACGCGCAGGCGTATATCTTTTTCCCCGGCGGATTTGGCACACTCGACGAGGTTTTTGAAATAATCACCCTCATGCAAACCAAAAAAATCGTCACCCATATTCCGGTGATTTTGGTCGGCAAAGAATACTGGACTCCGCTCATCCAATGGATCGAAGCGGGCGTGTATGAGCAGTTCAACGCCATTGACCAAGCGGATCTCAAAATCTACTCGCTGGTTGACAACGCCGAGGAAGCGCTTAGAATCATCAAAGAAACTCCGGAGAGAAAAAAGTTTTAGCAGTGGACCGTAGCGGATTTGAACCGCTGACCCCCTCATTGCAAATGAGGTGCTCTACCGCTGAGCTAACGGCCCGTTCCGTTTTTATATCATGAAAGAGGAAATTCTCCAAGGATTAAATCCGAAACAAGTTGAAGCGGTACGGACCATAACGGGTCCCGTTTTAATCTTGGCTGGAGCGGGGAGCGGCAAGACGCGCGCGCTGACACACCGCATCGCGTACTTGATCGCATCGGGAATCAAGCCGGAAAATATCTTGGCCGTGACATTTACGAATAAAGCCGCTGCCGAAATGAAGCATCGCGTACAGAAGCTCATTGGTGCTTCTGCTATGCCAGCGATGGGAACGTTTCATTCGATCTGTTTGCGGATCTTGCGCGCGAAGATCGACCATCTCGGGTACAGCAAGAGTTTCGTGATCTACGACACCGACGATACGCAATCGCTGATGAAGCAAATCATTTTGGACCTCGGGCTCGATCCCAAAAAAAACAGCCCCAAGTCCATGCTTGGCAGGATTTCGGAGCTCAAAAGCGAGCTAATCGGGCCGAAACAGTTTGAAGAGGACGCCAAAGAGTACCGAGACCGCATGCTGACGAGCATCTACGAAGCGTATCAATCCGAGCTTGCCAAAAACAACGCGCTGGATTTTGACGATCTGATCATGCTCACCGTGCAGTTGTTCCGCAAACATCCGGCAATCCTCGAACAATACCAAGAGTTGTGGCGCTACATCATGGTAGATGAATATCAAGACACCAACCACGCCCAGTATATTCTCATTAGTTTGCTTGCTAAAAAATACCGCAACATCGCGGTGGTGGGGGATGACGCACAAAGTATCTACGGCTGGCGCAAAGCCGACATCCGCAATATTCTCGACTTTGAAAAAGACTACCCCGACGCAAAAGTGATTTTACTTGAGCAAAACTACCGCTCAACGCAAACAATACTGGAAGCCGCAAACAGCATCATCGGAAAAAACAAGCACCAGAAGCAAAAAAATCTTTGGACTGACAACCGCGCCGGCGATACGATCACGGTAAAAGAAGCTCGCGATCCGCGCGAAGAAAGCGAGTACATCATCTCGCAGATCAAAGATAAAAATCTGGAACAGTGCACGATATTGTATCGCACACACGCGCAATCTCGCGCCGTGGAAGAGACGCTGATACGCCACGGCCTGCCGTACCGCATCTTGGGAGGCGTCAGGTTTTATGAACGTCGGGAAATCAAAGACATCCTCGCCTACTTGCGCCTCGTCGCGAATCCAAACGACAGCGTCAGCTTTCGCCGCGTGGTCAACGTGCCCACCCGAGGCATCGGCAAAGTCGCGCTTTCAAAAAAATCAGGCCCCGCGTATGAAAAATTCGTCGAGCTCCTCGAAGAGCTCCGCGCCGTGGCACCGACCATGCCTTTGACAAAATTTTTGCAGTATTTATTTAAAAAAATCAACTACGAGCTATACTTGAACGATAAAACGGAAGAGGGCCGTGAACGCTGGGAAAACGTGCAGGAATTGCTCACCGCCACGGCTGGCAAAAAACTCGAGGCGTTTCTGGAAGAGGTGGCGCTCATCCAAGAGACTGACTCACTTGAACAAAGCGGTCCCAGTATAACCCTCATGACGGTACACTCGGCAAAAGGCCTTGAGTTTCCGACCGTCTTTATCATAGGTATGGAAGATGGCGTATTCCCGCACGCGCGAAGCCTCTTTGATCCGACCCAGCTTGAAGAAGAACGCCGGCTCTGCTATGTTGCCGTCACCCGAGCCATGTCCGATCTGCACTTGATTTTTTGCCGACAACGAACGATCTTTGGTACCACCCAACTAAATCCGCCATCACGCTTTATCTTTGAAATCCCCGAAGCATGCGTTACGTTTATTCCCACCGATGAAAAAGAGTTTGGGACAACATTTTCTTACTAATCCGCACATCCACGAGCTCATCGTGCAAAGCGCCGATATCAAGCCGGGCGATGTTGTCGTTGAAGTCGGCCCGGGAAGCGGACTACTGACCGATCATCTGCTTGCGGCCGGTGCCCGTATTATTGCTGTTGAAAAAGATGATAATTTTGTACAAAAATTAAAAGAAAAATATAAACATAAAAACGTTGAGATTATTCACGATGACATTTTGACATTTAAGCCTTCACTTAAAATTTCAAATTTAAAATTTAAAATTGTCGCCAATATCCCATACTACCTCACTGGCCATCTGTTGCGCCTCATACTACAATCATGGCCACCGTTTAATCTCGCGGTGCTCATGGTTCAAAAAGAAGTTGCAAAGCGCATGACGGCAAAGCCACCCTGGATGAACATGCTCGCCGTCCTCGTGCAAGCGTACTGCACCGCTGAAGTGGTACAAATCGTAAAACGAGGCAATTTTCGTCCGGTGCCAAAAGTGGATTCTGCAATTATTAAACTTCTACCCCGAGGCGAGACCTCGGGGTTGAGTCTGGAGATTGCGGCACATGGATTCAAGCATCCGCGCAAAAAATTGTCCAACAATCTGCCTTTGGAATTGCTCCAAAAGGCGGGAATAGACCCCAATCGGCGGGCGGAGACGCTTTCGCTGGAAGAGTGGATTACTCTGACCCAAGCATCGTGATATAATAAAGCATGTCGTTGAAACTCAAGTTGGTGTTGGGATTTTTTGTCGTGCTGGCGGCGTTTTTCGGCTACCGATCATTGCAATCTATCTCTACGCCGAACAAAGCAGGATTGGCAAATATAAATAGCGTGGCACCCGCGCTCAAAGCGCAGATTTCGGAAACCGTACTTGATTCCGACCACGACGGCATTCCCGACCTGAACGAAACCGCCTACGGCACGAATATTTTCAAAGCCGATACTGACGGTGACGGATACCTTGACGGCGAGGAAGTCGCATCCGGACATGATCCGTTGAAAGCAAACGATGATGCAAAAACAAAAAAGAAGCAAAACCTGACCGATCTGTTCGCGAGGCGTCTGGTGGCCGGGGCGGCGGCGGGAGATTTGAATCCTAAAAACGGCAAAGGCGCCACGTACCAAAATGGCATCAATCTCATCTCGCTTGCGATCCTCGATGCCGCAAAAGACCGCCTTGCAAGCGATCCTGAAGCTCAAAAAGTCCATACGATTCCTCCTACAAAGGAAGCGATTGAAGACTACCGTGTTTTTCTCCAAACGACGCTCTACGATCCAACATTCATAAGCACATTTCGAGGACAGCTCGCCAATCTCCAGAGAGCCTTTGCGCTGTTTGGATCCGGCAAACCCGCCGAAGGGGCGGCGCTCTTGAGAAGCGACCAAAAGTTTTTCGATTCCAAAAAACAAGCGTTCATTGATACGCCGGTACCCGAACCTTTCGCACCTCTCCACAAAATGTTTGCGACTCGCTTCTCCGAACTCGCAAATGCCTACGGCGCGCTTGCCGATAGCAAAGAAAGCAACGATATATTTCTGCGCGACGCATCGCTCAAACAGATCGGCGAAAGTATCAACGGATTGAGAACTGATCTTTCAAATGCAATATTTTCAAAATAAACTATTCAAATATATCGTCGTCCTCACGACTGTCGCGGGAATACTGCTTTTGCCTATGCCTTGGCGCGGTGGCGCTGTGCGGCAAGCAAAAGCCGATACGGAAAGTGCCATTGATTGGGGCACCAAAGCCGGCGCGACGTGTCTTGAGGCCGGAGCCGGAGCATACTCGATCATTTGCGCGGCCGTAGGCGGAATACTTGGATTTCTATTTGGTGGCGGACCGAGCATCGAAGATTTATATAAAAACAAAGAATACTCTGATGACCCGAAAGCATGGACGCAATCGGAGGAAGATCTTGCAACACTGCAAAATACGATTCTCGATGTAATACAAACCGGCGGGCCTGATGGCGGACCGACGTGGGAAAGTGACTGGTACCACTTTACCCAAAAACAACAAGACTTGGGAGAACATATGTTTCAAGCGGAGCTCTTTGAAGCGGCGCTGGGAGATAACGCAACAATCTGTCCCTACATGGCTGATGCTATTGCTGAAGCTTTCGGCGCGAAATATGATCCAGCTTATGAAGACAACGCCAATGGTCAATTCCGCATCAACAACAGCCAGCCGTTTATTATGCGCGTTAAATGCACCTTGCCGGAAGATTTTGACTATGCCGCCTATCTCGCCGATCCGAACTTCAATGAAGAGGTCTACTATGCGCTCCAAGAGCCACAAAACAATATGACCGGATTGGGGCAACTGGTCGCGGAAGAGCGACAAAATGTCATAATCGCCCAAACAGAAACAGCGGATAAATTGCTCTCCGCCAATGGGGGCAATCATGGCGTCATAGATCCTGTTACGGGTGAAGTAAAGACATCGGGAGGCTTGGTGAACGCGGCTGGCGCATGGGTGTACGGACCTCTAGACGGCATAAAAACCGCCTTGGCAGATGAGAACGGAGAAGGTCATGACGCGGCTCAAGCAGTGCGAGAAAGACTACAGGGAATAAAATTTTTCGAAGAAGGACAGGTCGCTGGCGCGACTACAACACTGGATGACGCTGGCACCACGTCGCAATTGCCAAACTGGAGCTACCAGATGATTCTGACGGCGCTTTCAACACAAATCATCGGCGACAAACTGGATCTCATCAACGCAACCCTCAAACAGATCGAGCAAAACCAACACACCACGCCCTCCAACCTATGACCAAAAAACGTTTCATCACCCTTGTCGCCGTCATTCTCCTGATCAGCACTGTGGGAGCTATGGTTCCGTTGCATGAAGCAAAAGCAGCTGGTATTCCTGGTGGTGTGGTTCCTACTGGCGTTGCTGGCGCTGGAGTTACTGTATGTACTGCACTTATTTATGGTGGAGTTATATCAGGTGGATCCTCGACAGTACTTGGAGTAGGTTGTTATATTGGAGCTTTAGCACTAGGTGGAATAGCGTCGCTCGCCGGTAGTTATTTTGAAAAAACTGCATGGATAGCGGTCATTGCAACGGCTTTTCGGACATTCGGAACAGCATCATTGGACTTCATAACCGGATTTATTGAAACGGCTATCAGAGGAAGTGCATATCTTCCGTTTCCTGAACAAATTTATTCGGTCTGGAAATTTGTGCGCGACTTTGTAAACATGTTTTTTATCTTGATACTGATTATCATGGCATTTGGCACGATTTTTGATATTGACCACTACAAATTTAAAGATCTTTTTGTATCATTTCTCATCGCCGCGGTACTCGTAAATTTCAGTTTCGCGATCGGGAAATATATCATCAATATCTCAAACGACCTGTCTATTATTTTTCTCCAGCCAATTGTAAAAAGCACGTCTGATGGCACACTCGGTATCACAGCTATGCTCCACAGAGGATTTGGAATAAAATTTCTTGGAAATCCGGACAGTAGCGTTTGGAGGACTGTGTTTTTTTTCACACCAGGGAATGCGATGGCAAATCTGGTTGATGCGCTATGGATATTTTCTTTTTTGATCTTTGCCGCATTCACTACACTTGTGAGTTCTCTGATGATCCTAGCGCGCGCTCCGGTCCTTTGGGTACTCCTCATCTTGTCTCCGGTCGCGTGGTTTGGCATGGTCCTGCCGTTTTCAAAGAAAAATCTCTGGAACCGCTGGTGGGAATATTTTTTGAGCTGGGCGTTTTATCTGCCGGTTTACTTTTTGGTATTTATGATGCTGAATGTCATGCTCAATGTCCTTGGTAGTACTGTCGGTGGAACGATTCTTGGTGAAGGAAGTATTGTATACTTTATCCTCACCTCGATCTTCCTCATCGGCGGGATCTGGCTGTCGTTTCAAGTCGGCAAACAATTCAAAGGCGGAGTCGGCGTCGTCGCCGGCTGGGCGCAAAATGTGGTGAAAAGTCTGCCAATCCCATATTCAAAACAAATTACTGGCAAACAACGAAGTATCAGCAATATTGAAGGTGGAGCAAAAGCATTTTGGACGGATTTCAAAAAAACGGGCGGACCGGAAGAAGGAAAATTCAGCTGGCTTCGTCGGGTTTGGGGAGGAACGCAACGAGAAGCACAGTCCGCGCAGGAAGTTTCGGGTGGATTCAAGCGGGCACTTGGTTACGGCGCGGGAGATTTACTGCGAGGGCATAAAGCCGAAATGGAATCCATTACTCATGAAATAACCAATGAAGAAGCGAAGATAGCACAAGGAACCAAAATTGAAGATATTCTCGAAGAAATCAAAGAACTGGAAAAAGCTGGAACCGGTCTTATTGACAGAATTGGAAATGTAAATGCCTCTGTTGCCGCAAAATACATGGTTGTTGCCAGCAAGGGAGCTCTCGATAACGAACATATGAGGAAGTTTGTCTCTGAAGTTTCAGAGCGCAATCCGGTGGCGGCGCAGGAGTTGATGAAACGAAGTGCGGCGGCTAACTTTACCGGAGACTACGCACCGATCAGTAGACTCGTTGCACCGGCAGACGATGAAGAACGCGCACAAGCATCGGTATTCCGTACCACAGCAGCCTTGGGAGCCAGAAAAGAACTCTACCAGTGGGCAATCACTGAAGAAGGAAAGAAAATGCTCAAGGGGGTTAAAACCGATCCCGAGGTTGGTAATGCATTTATGCAAGATGTTCAGGACAGTTTTGGAGGACGAAATACCGGAGAGTTCAAACGCTTCCTGAAAGAAACGGCTAAAGTTCGTCCGGATTTGGTCGTGAATTTTCTCAGCAGGCCACGAACCGCGGACGGGGTTGGACCGCCAGCTCCTGGCACTAGCAGAAAGGAACTTTACAGAGATTACTTCCCCAGTGCTCCAAAGGATATTTCCGAAGCCCCATTGGAGGTTTGGAATGATGGCGAATTTCTTGAAGAATTTGCGGAACGCATGAGTAGACTTACCGAAGGTCCGCTCAAGAAATACGAAGAAACCCTAAGTCAACTCATACAGGAAAGTGGCAAAGATATCGATGGTAAGTCGGATGCATTTGTTCGTGCGTTGAAGTTGGCCGGAGATAAACGTCTTGGCAGAATTGTCGCTGGCGGGGGAGGACCTGCTCCAACTGCTCCAGCACCTACGACTCCGTCGTCAGGCGGTGGAAGAGCAGGTCCGGAAAACTATAACTAATCCATGGATCAATTACTCGAAATACCGGATATGCAAGAACCAGTCTATCGCACGCCATATACGGTGGACTTGTTTGACATGAGCGATAAAACAAAATTAAAAAGCTATGTCAATACGGTGGCGAGCTTACCGAAACCGCTTCATGCAATCATCTTGGACCAGAAAACCGCTCGGTACCTCAATGAAAATCTTGGAGCAAAGATGAAACTTTCGGAAACGCAAAGACTTGAGCTGACCAGAATCGTGCGTGATATACTCATTTCAGCGGTCTACATTGGTGATCTGGCAACTGATATTCAATCCCGACTGAAGATAGACGAAGTTTCTGCTCGAAACGTCGCCAACGCTCTGATCACCGAGCTTCTTCAGCCAGTCATGGCGGATATCAAAGCGCTTCAGCTTGCAAAGTTTAAAGATCGCATTTCTGGACAAGCGATGCCAACTTCAAGCACCACTAATAACGTCCTTAATTTACGGGGAAAGTAATTTTAAGTTTTATCATAAATTAATTTAATTAAAGAAGGCGTGATTTGAAAGAGGGAAAATCAACATGCATAAAGACTTTGACACGTGGAGTAGTAAGAAAAAAGAGATCCACAACCAAAACACTGGAGCATTTTGCCATGCCAGAGAGATATGGTGGTGCTCGCTTGGCATCAACGTGGGTTTTGAGCAGGATGGCACTGGAAAGAATTTTGATCGACCCGTAATAGTAGTTCGAGGATTCAACGAAAGAATCTTTTTCGGTGTGGCTCTTACGGGTGTCAAAAGAAATGGAAAATTCTATTTTTCGATCGGCAAAGTTGAAGGACGAGATGCATCTGCAGTTCTCTCGCAAGTTCGTCTTATTGATACAAAACGACTGGTGCGAAAAATGGAGACACTGGATGAGAAGGTCTTTGAAGACCTAAAAAAAGCCCTGAAAAAGACGCTTTTCGGAGATTAAAAACGGTTTGCCTCCGCTTGCGCGGAGGCGAGGCCGAAGCCCTTTGTATGTATAGACTATCAAACCAGGAAAATATGTCAAATCGGCACATGCCTTTATGTTCACAACTGACTAGGGTATTATGGAAAGAGGCGAGTGAATAAAATTTAAAATTCTACTATCCATGCGCTTCCATGTACCACAGTTTATAGAAAAAGAGAGTAAGTTGATCGGACCGTTGTCGTTGCGGCAGTTTTTGTGGTTCCTCGCGGGCGGAACGGTGTTTATCATCGTGCAGTTTTTTGTGTCGGGAACGTGGCTCATCGTATCGGCGCTTGTGCTCGCGGGGCTTTCCGCCGCATTTGCATATGCTAAGATAGATGGAGTGTCTCTGCCGATCTACACGATCAGGGCGATCAACTTTGCGCTGTCCAGCAAAAAATATTTGTTTACCAAACAGGAAACATGGCAAAACACCAAGGACCAGACACCAAACAATTCGTAGAGGTCGCCGATGTGCGCGGACCGCTCATCTTGCTCAAAGACGGCTCACTGCGGTCGGTGGTTTCGGTTGAGTCCATCAACTTTGATCTCAAATCAAACGACGAACAGACGGGGATCATACGCGGATTCATGGATTTTTTAAACGCTCTTGATTTTCCGTTGCAGATCATCATCAATTCGCGCAAACTCGATCTCACGTCGTACTTGGCGATGCTCAAAGATGTGGAAGCGCAGATCACCAACGAGCTGTTAAAAATCCAGATGGCGGAATACGGACGGTTCATCAAGGGGCTCGCGGATCTGGCAAACATCATGAGCAAGACGTTTTTCATCGTCATTCCGTATCATGCCATCGAGGGCGTCAAAGAGCAGGGCAAAGGCATCGGAGGAAAACTGAAAGCGCTGTTCGGCTCGACAAAACATGAAAAAGCTCTCACCGATGAAGACGTACAAAAATACCAGTCAAAGATTGAACAGCGCATCGCCGTTGTGATGGCAGGAATTTCGCCATTGGGAGCGAAGACAAAAGTATTGGATCAGCCGGAGCTTTTAAATCTACTGTACGCCTATTACAATCCCGGACAAACCTTGCAAATATGACGGAACAAAAAAACAACAACATAGCTGAACTCCTTGCGCCTTCAGCCGTGACGCTCGTGGCAAACAACATGCAAATCGGGGGGAAATTCGCCCGCACGATTTTTGTTTCCACGTACCCGCGCTATCTCAACATGAGCTGGTTTTCGCCGGTAATCAATCTGGATCGCGAATTTGATGTGGCATTGTTTGTCACACCGGAAAACTCCGCCGAAGTGCTCAAGCGTCTGCGCGATCAGCTCGGACGCCTGCAGGCGCAGGAAATGGAGGAGCAAATCGCCGGCAAAGTGCGCGATCCGGCGCTTGAGACGGGCATCGGCGACATCGAACAGCTTCGCGATAGCCTCCAGCAGGGGACTGAAAAGTTTTTCCAAGTCGGATTGTATATCACGATGTACGCCGCAACGGAGCAGGCGCTCTCGGAAACAGAAAGTGCGATCCGAGGTATCCTCGAAGCACAGCTTGTCTACACCAAGCCAGCGACATTCCGCATGCGCGAGGGGTTTATCTCGACGATGCCATTGAACATTGATAAGCTCAACATCCAAACGTCCCTCAATACGGAGCCGGTTTCATCCATGTTTCCGTTTGTTTCGTACGACTTGACGCTCGCCAAAGGGATTTTGTACGGCATCAACCTCCACAACAATTCCCTCGTGCTCTTTGACCGCTTCATTCTGGAAAACGCAAACACTGTCATCTTGGGCAAATCCGGCGGAGGAAAGTCCTACACCGTCAAGCTTGAGATTTTGCGGAGCATGATGTTTGGCACCCAAATTTTTGTCATTGATCCTGAAAATGAATACCAGTATCTCTCTGATATGGTGGGCGGGACGGCGGTCAAGATTTCCATTTCCTCACAAGATCATATCAATCCGTTTGACTTGCCAGCACCACGCACGGATGAATCTCCCGCCGATGTTTTGCGTTCTCACATCGTGGACTTGTCGGGATTTTTTAAACTTCTCCTAGGCACAATAACTCCACAGGAGGACGGCATTCTTGACGAAGCGATCCGGCAAACCTATGCTTCACGCGACATCACGCCCGAGTCGGATTTTGCCAATATTCAGCCACCGCTGTTGTCGGACTTTCAAAGCGTGCTGTCGGGCATGCAGGGCACAGAATCCTTGCTTGCGCGGATTAAGAAATATACCGAGGGAAGCTTTGGAGGATTTTTGAACCATCCGACCAACGTAAAACTGGACAATCAACTGGTGGTATTTAGCATCCGCGACATGGAAGACGAGCTCAAACCGATCGCCATGTATCTGGTGCTCAATTTCATCTGGAGCCAGATCAGGTCGGAGGTACGCCAACGACTCCTGATCGTGGACGAGGCGTGGCTGGTCATGCGCCACGATGCGGGAGGACTCTTTTTGTACAACATCGCCAAACGCGCACGCAAATATTATCTGGGATTGACCGCCATATCGCAGGATATTCCTGATTTTATGAGCTCGCAGTACGGCAAGCCGATTTTGAGCAACTCTTCGCTCCAAATCCTGCTCAAACAGTCGCCCACCAGCATTGACTTGGTGAAAGACACGTTCAAACTGACCGACGCGGAAAAGTTTTTCCTGCTGGAGGCGCAGGTGGGACACGGATTGTTTTTCGCCGGCACGAGTCATATCGCCATCCGCATCGTGGCATCGTACGCTGAAGATCAAATCATCACATCCGATCCGCGTCAAATCCTCGAAATTGAAGCGGCAAAGCGCGAGCTTGCCGGAAAATGATGGATGACGCCCTTAAAGCACAGGAACTAAATTTCGAACAAGCCCAAAGCGCCAATACGCGCGAGTTTGCACAAAAAGCAGGAAAGCTTGCCGGACCAAGCACGATGGGATTTTTTGGTACGCTTGCAATCATCGGGGGACTTGATGTATTGGATATTGGAGCAGTGATAGGCGAACTGGTGGCGGTTGCAAACGGAAAGATGGAAGTGGCGGCGGGCGTCGAAGCAGGATCAAGTCTGATCAATGCTGTTTCCGGAGTGTTGATGTACTGGTTTAACCATTCTATCGACAAACGATACAAAGGCTACGAACATTTTCAAAAGGGATTACAGGAGAGTTTTGAAATGCTCAAACAAAAAAAAACGTCGGAAGCGATGACCGAGAAAAAGGATGAGCCCGAATCTCCGGAAATAGAGCACGAAGAAGGGTTGACCCGCCATAGCAAGTGGCGAAACAAAAAAATCCAAAATATTTCCAAATTTCAGCACGGCGCGACCTTGGCAGTCGAAACTATCAAAAACCCCATGGGAGCTTTGAAAAGTCTGGTCTTTTGGCTTTTCGATGAGGTACTATTTGTAAAGATCGTACCGTGGAGGACGTATGTAATCGTAAAAGGGTACGTGGCATGCCGGAAAACATACCTCCAAACATTGCAAGAGTGGGAAACGTACAGAAAAACCGAACTCTGATGTGGTATACTATCAGGAGATGAATTAAAAAATATGTTTGTCCATGAAAAAAACGCTTAAATTTTTACTCTTTCTTTTTATCATTGCCCTGCTCTCGCTGGGAGCATCGGTGCTGTGGAGCAGAAACAAAGATGCAGATAGTGCTCCGGTATCTGCGCGGTTCAACGGTACTGCCGAATACACGCCTGCACAGAAAGGATCGATTGCCATTACGACAGAGACGGCGGGCTTCCCCATGCTGATCGAAAGTAAGCAGGAAATCCGCTACTACCATTCCCGTACGGGGGAAATAAAATCAGTAGATCTCAAAAAACCCGGTAAAGCGAAGCTTGTCGCAAAGATCAAACCGCAAGCAACACAGATCAGCTGGTCTCCCGACGGCACGGAAATCATAGCCACGGTCGGTGGCTCGAACACCTACGTCAACCTCGCCACCGGAGTTTCCAAACAGCTTGCAAAAACAATCATCAATCCATCATTTTCCCACGATTCAAATCAAGTGGCATATTTGTATTTCAATGACACAACCGGCACCGGCACGATCAGTATCGCTGACTCGCAATTTAAAAACTTCAAAAACATCGTGAAAACCCGATTGAAAAACTGGGAAATCCAGTGGAACGGTCCGCGCCGACTCTCGCTGATCGCAACGTCTGCGGAGACAACCATGGATTCTCTGTACTCCACCGACACTACAGACGGCGGTTTGGATTTATTACTGGACTCCAAGTCATCGCTGAAAACAAACTGGGCTCCGGATGGGAAAAGTCTGTTGTACTCCCGAAAAACCCGAAAAGGCATAGAGCTCTTCGCCCTTGATCTGGATAATCGCCAAAGCATACCGTTGGGACTCTCCGGAACAGCAAACAAGTGCGCGTGGACATCGGACAGCTCGACGCTCTATTGCGCTATCACAAAAGACAAAGACGATTCGTTTATTAAAATCTCTGAAGTAAAATCAGAAACGCTGTTTACGCCCGTTGAGTCCGGCTTCGTAGACGCCCGTGATCTTGTCTACTCGCCAATACGAAACGCTCTGATCTTCACAAACTTCAAAGACGGGAGGCTGTACGAGCTATCTCTTTCTCGATAACGTAAAACATAAAAACTGTGACGAGAAGCTCCGTAAAAACCGTATTCCATGCCGCGGCGGTGGCGCCAAAGCGGGGAATGAAGAGTAGATTGG
>CAYHEP010000012.1:0-5892 GCA_964355775.1 uncultured Candidatus Saccharibacteria bacterium
GTGACGGATGCGGTGTTTCGGAGCATCATCGCGGAGCGGGCGCGACCTGATGTTTTTTATACTGAATTCGTTTCGGCGGATGGACTCGCGCATGAAAAGGCGCGGCCGAAGCTCCTCGTCGATCTCCAGTACTCCGACATCGAGCATCCTATCGTAGCACAGATTTTCGGAAGCAAACCAGACAATATCGAGTACGCGGCGCGGCTTTGCAAAGAGCTGGGCTTTGATGGCGTGGACATCAATATGGGTTGTCCGGACAAATCTATCGAAAAGCAAAAGGCCGGGGCGATGATGATGCGAAATCCCAAGCTCGCCCAAGAAGTCATCGCGGCGGCAAAGCACGGATGTGATCCACTGCCGATATCGGTAAAAACTCGTTTAGGATACTACAAGACCGGCGAGTTTGATGATTGGTTTAATGCCCTTCTCGAATGCGATCTCGCGGCTATCATCGTCCACTTGCGCACGCGCGAGGAGATGTCAAAAGTCCCTGCGCATTGGGAGCTCGCGGGACGGCTTGCGGAATTGCGTGGCTCGCGAGCGACGCTGATCGCCGGCAATGGAGACGTCGCGAATATTCAGGAGGCACACGAAAAAGCTAAGCAGTACAACCTCGACGGCATCATGCTGGGGCGTGCAATCTTTGGCAACCCGTGGCTATTTTCGGGAAAAACCGCCAATCAGATCACTCATGCTGAGTGGAAGACGACCATTCTCGAGCATGTACGCAGATTTCAAAAAACATTCCCTTTCAAAAATCCTGATACTATGAGAAAATTCTATCGTGCATATGCCGACGATGTGGAAAAAATTCTTGCTGATCGGTAGCATCGCGGTGATTGTTGTGGTGATTTTGGGTCGCTCCACATCTCCGTATTTTACTACGATCACAGTTGGCGAACAAAATCTTACCGTTGAAATCGCAAAAACAGCGCGCCAGCAAGAAAGTGGTTTGAGCGGAAGAGACTCGCTCAAGGACGACTACGGCATGTTGTTTGTCTTTGATCAACCCACGATTCCGAGTTTTTGGATGAAGGATATGCGCTTCCCGATCGATATCATCTGGATTGGCGCGGACGGATCAATCGCCGGCATCGAGCATGATGTTCAACCCGACACATATCCAAAAAAGTTTTCCCCCGCTTCGCCGATCATGCGAGTACTCGAGGTCAATGCAGGTTGGGCAAATCGCTACTTAAGTCCTGACAAAAAAACCGAATTGCCAGTCGCCTTCAAAATTTTGGATGTTCCTTTTATAGGCGAAGCGCCTTCCGGAAATTGGACAGGTCCGTGGAAAAACGCCTGTGAAGAAGCAAGTATCGCGATGGTAGAGTTTTTTTACCAAAACAAGAAGTCAGCAACGATCGCTGAATCGGAGGAATTCATGAGTATGCTGTTTGCCAAGCAAGATGCGCTGTATGGCAACAACGTGAACTCTGATGCAAAGCAGTTCAAATATCTCATAGAGAATTTTGCTTCCTTCAAAGCCGAAATCAAAACCAATCCCACGATAGAAGACATCAAAGATCAAATTGATGACGGTCATCCTGTAATTTCCATGCATTACGGCTTTGATCTGCACAACCCCAATATTCCTTTTCTGCGGACCGGCACGTCATATCATGCGATGGTGATCATCGGCTATGACGATCTCGCGAAGCAATTTATCGTCAACGACGACGGCGATACCAAAGCCGGAGCCGGCCATCGCTATGAATACGATCTTTTCATGAACACGCTCCACGAGTACGACTATACGACGAAAAAAGCCTACGGCGTTCCGACAGTGATTTTTACCTCGGACTAGTATCCCTTGAGTTTGTCGATCTTGTGGTGCTGGCGGATTTTGTCGAGGGCTTTGGCTTCGATCTGGCGGATGCGTTCGCGGGTGACGCCAAAAACCTTGCCAACTTCTTCAAGCGTATGTGTTACACCATCAGCAAGACCGAAGCGCATTTCGAGGATTTTTTGCTCGCGGTTGGCGAGATCGCCAATGATTTCATTGAGATGGTCGCGTAAAATACGCCGACCCGCCATCGTTTCTGGCGAGACCGTTTCTTCGTCGGCGACAAAGTCCGCGAGCACGGAGTCCCCATCTTCATCACCAACGGGTGCTTCCAGAGGCACGGTGTCTTGGGAGATTTTGATGATGTGACGAATCTTGTCCACTTCCACTCCCATTTCCGCGGCGGTTTCTTCTGGAAGTGGCTCGCGTCCCAAATCCTGCACCAAACGGCGCACCACCTGCTGGTACTTGTTGATCGTCTCGATCATGTGGACTGGGATACGGATCGTCCGCGCCTGATCGGCAAGTGCTCGCGTGATGCCCTGACGGATCCACCACGTCGCGTACGTCGAAAATTTAAAACCTTTACGATAATCAAATTTGTCCACCGCACGGGACAAACCGATGTTGCCTTCCTGAATAAGATCGAGCAAGGTTAAATTCGCTGATCTGCCGACATATTTTTTCGCGATAGACACAACAAGGCGCAGATTGGAAAGCATCAATTTTTGCCGTCCTGACTCGTCTTGACGCTCGATGCGTTTGGCAAGGTCTATTTCCTCCTCGCTGGTCAACAACGGATACTTTCCAATTTCACGCAAGTACATCTGAACGGAATCCGATCCAGCTTCAATTTGCTCATTCTCCAGTTTTTTCTTGTCTTCAAATTCCGTGCTCTCGCGTTCCTCCGCGTACACGCGACCGGCATCCATAATATTGATATTGGCACCATCGAGCCGTTCATACAAACGCTCCAGTCCTTCGATGTCTTTTTCAATATTGGGAAAAGCGTTGAGAATTTCCGACTCGGTAATAAAACCGCGGTGACGTCCCTTTTCAATCAAACGTAAAATCGCGTCCTCGCTGATGACATGTTTCCACACTTTGGCTTTGGAAGAAGTCTTTTTTGGCTTTATTTTAGAGCTTGCTGGACGTTTCGGTGAACGTCGCGACGAGGGTCGCGAGACGCGTTTTGTCGCCTTTTTGTTCTGCTTCTTTGATTTCATATTCGAGCTGTTCGAGTGTTCCCACAATAGTACGCTTTTTTAAATGATTTAGCAACTTTGCGAACTCTTGGTCAAGAGCGGTATCGTCAAAATCCTTCCAATACTCCTCCGCCTTCAGTGCGGCAAACTGGGCTTGCATGGGAGAGGGCTTAGGCAAATACGCCTTTTCCGCATCAGTTAAATTCTCGACAAGACTAGGTTTTTTGAGCACAAGACTCAAGAGACTCTCTTCGAAGATATCGAGTACAGGTTCCAGAGGTCGGACCGCTTGTTCGGAATCAAGCGGTCCGACCTCTGGTTGAACTTTCGGCTTTACCAAAGCTAGTTCCGCCCGCACCACATCCTCTTTTACTTTGAGCGCCGTCGCAATCGTATTGACCCAGTGCGCCTGTTCGATCTTGTTTGCCATCGTCGCGATCAGTGGCAAAAGTTTTTGCGAAAAAAGTTTTTTGCCCATGGCGGTGGACAGATCCAGCGCCTTGCGCGATGTCTCAAAAAAATATTCCATGAAGGGCTTAGAGTTATTTACAAAGTCAGCGTTGCCGTGTATTTTTACATAATCAGCGGGGTCTTTCTGGTCAATGGTTACGATATTGACATTGAACCCTCGCGCCAGCGCAAGATCAACGCCACGCTTGGTCGCCATCTCCCCCGCGCTGTCCGCATCAAAGCACAGGTCCACGTTGTCCGTGTATCGCTTGATCAATCGCAAATGCCCGTCGGTCATCGCCGTACCTGAACTGGCTATTGCATGCGTCGCGCCAGCTTGATGAGACATAATCACATCCATATTGCCTTCCACGACCAGCGCGCGGTTTTTCTTTCGCATATCCAGTTTTGCAAAATTCATGCCGTAAATCACTCGGCTTTTGTCATAAATTGCCGTTTGCGGGACGTTCATATATTTTGGTTCCCCCTCTCCAAATACCCTGCCGGTAAATCCCACTACTTGATTGTTCACGTCAAAAATCGGGAACATAATTCTTGATCTAAATCGGTCAAAATATCCGCCGGCATCTTTTTTCACGAGCAATCCCGCTTCGGCAATATGTTTGATTTCAAAATTTCTAGCAAGAAAATTGCCCAATCCATCCCACGACTCGGGCGCGTAGCCGAGTTTAAATTTTTCTATGGATTCGTCGGAGAGTCCACGATCTTTGAGATAGGCAAGAGCTTTTTTGCCCGTAGACGACTCGTGAAGTTGTTTGCCAAAAAACTTTGTCGCAAGCTCGGAAATCTCGAGAAGCTTAGTCTTTGCATCTTGATATTCCGGATTGGGACGAAAACTGGAAAGCTCGATTCCCGCCCTGCCCGCCAAGATCCGCAACGCCTCCGGAAACTCAACGCCCTCGATCTGTTTTACGAATCCAAAGATATCTCCCCCCAATCCGCACCCAAAGCAGTGCCAGATTTGACGTTCGGGCGATACAAAAAACGAACCTGATTTTTCATTGTGAAACGGACAGCGTGCTTTGTAGTTGATCCCCGCCTTTTGGAGCTTTACATAGCTCCCCACCAAATCCACCACATCCACCTTATCCTTTATTTTTGAAATATTGTCTTCCATCCCGTTTGCATCATATCGCAGTTAGACGTACAGTACCAGCAGGAGGTATACAGTGAAACGCACCGTTGTCTTCCGCAGTGTCGGGGGACGACTATACTGTGTCCCTCCGAATCAAATTGAATTTGAGGACGCGGTCGTCATTGCCGACAATGGCTTTGACCCCGTCCAAGGCAAAGGTTACCTCTGCAACCTTCGACGAGCAAATGGCGGAAGCACGCTAACGCTCGGAGGTAAGGAACGCAGGGTATATTTTGCCACTCCCGTTCACTCGCCGTGACGCTCCCCGCGCCCGGCTTTTTTTTAAAAAATATCTCCAAAAAACACAACGCCCCGTCTCGATCCTCCTGATTCGAAACGGGGGTTAAAGGTACTTGCGAGAAACCGGGACAACGTCGTCCTCCACTTCCACTTCGACCCGAACAAGATTTTCGATGACCGGTCCGACCCAGTCATCGATTATCTTCTCACACTCGTAGAATTGCGACATGGTGTACGTGATCAGGACGAACTGCGGGTGGGTATGTCCCACATCCCAAACCCGCAACATCCTGATGCGAGGGCGCTCGAAAAGAAATACTCGAGACGATTCCAGACGCACCCAATAGTCTGCGTCTGTTTCATCAAACATCTTTCTGAGTGCCTCCCATACTTCCCACGCCTGATACAATTCCTCATCTGCGTGGTCCTCGAGATCCAGCAACGGATGCCGAGCAGTTGCATTCCTACGGGACGGCAACTGCGCCTCTGTTGTGAGATACTCGTCGTATTGCCAGACGGTCCGTTTCATACAGCACCCGTGTAATGCAAGTGCTCGACGAACGGTCCGTCCCAGCGTTCGATCGTGCACTTTCCAACGAACTTCTCTGTCCGCGAGTGCGTCACGAAGTGAAACGACCTCCCCCTGCGCTCCACGCGGATAGCTTTGTGGTCAGCGAGAAATGCTACGTACACTTCCCGCCGAATACGTCCTTTCGCACGAGTACCGCGAAGCTCGCGATCGAGCATTGCCCAGTCGTGGTATGCAATCGCAAGCTCCTCATTTGCGATTGTCTTTGCGAGCTGGCGGAGCTTCCGGGCCCACACCAGCGGATACTGCCGTGAAAAACTCTCCCCCTCGGAACGGGGGCCGTTGAACTGCATGAAATGCCATGAGTCCACTTTTGCCTCCATTCTCCGCACCATGCGGGTACAGTTGTTGTATCAAAATCTCTAAGCTCAGTAAAGCTCATCACTTAGTGGTTGGACCACTAAGTAGCTTATTGATGTGTCCAACCTCTCAATAAACCTCTCAATAAAAAGTCACGCGCCCACGA
>CAYHEP010000012.1:5992-7820 GCA_964355775.1 uncultured Candidatus Saccharibacteria bacterium
CGTAAAGCGGGAAAGTTTTGCTCCTCCCCTTGAAGCAAGGGGAGGTCGGGAGGGGTTGCTAGCGCTTTCCTTCAACGATGAGGGCGGCGACGCTCGCCGGGACTTCTTCGTAGTATGCAAATTCCATCGTGCTCGTGGCGCGTCCTTGGGTGAGCGAGCGGAGCGTCGTGGCATAGCCGAACATTTCGGAGAGCGGGACTTTGGCGGTAACGACTTTGAGATTGAGCGGAGAGCGGTCGGTCATGGACTCGATCTGTCCTCTGCGCGAGCTCAAGTCTCCTGTGATTTCTCCGAGGAAATTGTCCGGCACGATGACTTCGTTTTTCATGATCGGTTCCAGCAAGATCGGCTTGGCGCGCTTTGCCGCTTCTTGAAACGCCATATTGGCGGCGATTTTGAAAGCGATTTCGGATGAGTCTACATCGTGGTACGAACCGTCGTACACGGCGACTTTAATATCCACCATCGGAAATCCCGCCGTGACGCCTTTATCCAGCGCTTCTTTGACGCCCTTTTCCACGGCTGGTATAAACTCGCGGGGAATCGCGCCCGATTTAATTTCATCGATAAATTCGAATCCCTTGCCTTTTTCATTGGGCTCCACGCGAAGCCACACATGTCCGTACTGACCGCGTCCACCGGACTGCTTGATGTACTTGCCTTCCGCTTGTGCGGTCTGCTTGATCGTTTCGCGATAGGCAACTTGGGGTTTGCCGACGTTTGCTTCCACGGCAAACTCGCGGCGCATACGATCTACGATAATATCCAAATGCAACTCTCCCATGCCGGAGATGATCGTCTCGCCGGTTTCCGGATCACCTTTGATTCTAAACGTCGGATCTTCATCGGAAAGCTTGCGCAGGGCAATGCCCATTTTTTCCTGATCAGCTTTGGTCTTTGGCTCGATACGCAGGGAGATGACCGGCTCTGGCACATCGATGCCTTCCAAAATCACCGGCGTATCCACGGCGCAGAGCGTGTCCCCCGTCTTGGTGTCTTTCATGCCAACGGTGCCAGCGATATTGCCAGCGGTGATTTCTTTGATTTCTTCACGCTGGTTGGCGTGCATGCGCAAAATACGAGAAATGCGCTCTTGATTGCCGGTACGGGTATTCAGTACATAGGATCCGGAGTTCAGTTTGCCCGAATAGACGCGGAAATATGTCAGCGATCCGACAAACGGATCCGTAGCAGTTTTAAAAGCAAGTGCTGAAAACGGAATATTCTCGTCCGCCTTGATCAGCATGTCTTCCTTGGTTTTTGCATTGACAGCTTTGGTCGGCGGGATGTCCAGAGGCGACGGCAAATAATACGCAACAGCATCGAGGACGAGCTGGACGCCTTTGTTTTTTAAAGCAGATCCGCACAGTACCGGATAGATGGTGCCTGCGATCGTGGCTTTGCGAGCGATGACGCGCAAACGATCCAGTGAAATTTCTTTGCCGTCCAAGTACTCCGTCATGGCGGTATCGTCGTTTTCGACGATTTTTTCGATCATGGTCGCACGCTCTTTTTTTGCTTCTTCTTGCAGGTGCGCCGGTATTTCACGACTCTTGATGATTTTTTCGCCCTTGTCCCCTTCCGAAGTGACATACTCCATCGTCAGCAAATCCACGATGCCTTTGAACTGGTCTTCGTGGCCGTCTGGTATTTGAAACTTCACGGCATTGGGACTCAAGCGCTCGAGGATGGATTTGTATGAACGGTCAAAACTCGCGCCAAGACGGTCAAGTTTGTTGATAAAGCAGAGCCGAGGGACATTGTATTCGTCCGCGTAGCGCCAGTTGGTTTCGGATTGAGGCTCCACGCCGGCAACACCGTCAAAAAC
>CAYHEP010000012.1:7920-25497 GCA_964355775.1 uncultured Candidatus Saccharibacteria bacterium
CGTAGCGCCAGTTGGTTTCGGATTGAGGCTCCACGCCGGCAACACCGTCAAAAACAACCACGGCACCGTCAAGCACACGCAATGAGCGCTTCACTTCAATAGTAAAATCAATGTGCCCAGGTGTATCTATAATATTGAGCCGAACTTTATCAGCATCTGTAGGAATTCTGATTTCTAATGTACCAGCTGGTGGCGTCGGCGCCCAGTACGCGGTCGTAGCGGCGGCGGTGATAGTGATTCCGCGTTCGCGCTCCTGCTCCATCCAATCCATGACGGTGTCGCCTTCATGCACTTCTCCGATTTTGTGGGACATGCCCGTATAAAAAAGCACCCGCTCGGTGGTGGTGGTTTTGCCTGCGTCGATGTGGGCAATGATACCGATGTTTCTAATCTTTTCTAGAGGATAAATTGTGTCGGCCATATTACCATGCGAAATGCGCAAACGCTTTATTGGCATCCGCCATGCGGTGCATATCAAGTTTCTTTTTGACGGCTACGCCGGTGTTGTTGACGGCGTTGACTAGCTCTTCGAGGAGCTTGGTTTCCATCGGCTTGCCTTTTCCGCCGCGGGCCGCACCGATAATCCAACGTACCGCGAGCGTATTTTTGCGGTCACTGGTGATTTCATAAGGAACTTGATAGTTGGCACCTCCGATACGACGGCTCTTGAGCTCCACTTTGGGACCGGCGTTTTCAATCGCCATATCGAGCACTTCAAGCGCCGGCTTTTTCATCTGTGCCTCGGCTTTCTTGAGCGCGCCATAGACAATCTTTTCGGCGATAGTGCGCTTGCCTTCACGCATCACCTGATTGATGATTTTGGCGACGAGCACCGAGCTATAGGTTTCGTCGGCCTCAACTGTTTTTCGGTTGGTAACTTTTCTACGCATAATTGATTATTTTGATTTAGACTTTGTGCCATATTTAGACCGTCCTTGTTTGCGTTTATCAATACCCGCCGTATCCAAACGTCCTCGTACGATATGATACTGCACACCCGGCAAATCTTTGACTCGCCCTCCGCGAACCGTCACCACGGAGTGTTCTTGGAGATTGTGTCCCTCACCCGGGATATATGCCGTCACTTCCATACCATTGGTCAAACGTACGCGGGCAACCTTGCGAAGCGCGGAGTTTGGCTTCTTCGGCGTCATGGTTTTGACCAAAAGACATACTCCCCGCTTAAACGGCGACCAGTGATTGACCGGCCGATTTTGCACGGTATTAAAGCTGTACGACAAAGCTGGCGACTTGGTTTTCGCCGCTCGATGGATTCGAGGATTCTTTAACAGTTGATTAAATGTCGGCATGTCAGCTACCCACTATAACGCTAAATAAAAAATTAATCAAGGGCAGGAGAATAGAGGAAAAAAAGAAAACGAAAATGATAAAAAGAAACACCCCATAGCGTGCTAAAAAATACCTAATGTCTGCAAAGCGCTGTGGCAAGAAGGTCATCAAAATCCAGTGTCCGTCCAACGGCTGGATCGGCACCAGATTAAACACAAACAAAAGCAAATTTTCAAACACGATAAAGGTAAACAGTTTCGGGATGAGCGTTGCCTCAAACGATAGGGGCAAAAATCGCAACACTAGCCCAAAAAGAACGGCGAGCAGCAAATTCGCCACAGGTCCCGCCAGCGCAACTTTCAATGGACCATATCGCCGATCGTTAAGATTGTTCGGATTGTACGGTACCGGTTTGGCATAGCCAAACACAAAGCCTCCGATAAGAAACGATATGATCGGCAAAAGAACCGATCCGAACAGATCAAGGTGTTTGAGCGGATTTGCAGTTAGTCTGCCGGCATCCTTTGCTGTCGTATCTCCCATGCTATACGCCGCCAAACCATGCGAAATCTCGTGGAGAACCACAGAAAAGAGCACAACAAGAATATAAAAAACAATCATGAGTACACCCATGGTCTTGTCACTATAGCTGTTTTCTGATATTCTGTAAACGCTATGGTCATCCCGTTAGAAGCAACCCTAGCGGGACTATAAAAAAGGTATGTATTTATTCACACTAATCAAGTATCAACAGTCAGACCTTTTCGGTCGCTGTTATTGCTTCTAACGGGATGGCAACACGATGTCCAACCTGTGGCAAAAAGCCGATGACCGCGAACAAGCGAAAGCTTTTGCGTGGCCACTACAATCCCGTCAATCGATACCGAAAGTATCCAAATTTGCAGTGGGCCAAGATGCCCGCCGGTGGTCGCATGATGATTTGCACTTCCTGCATTAAAACAATGGCAAAGCCCGCGTAGGATTGGAATATGCCCATCACGTTTAAAGACTGGCTCAAAGAGTGCCTCTGGACGCTCATGAAACCTTTTTGGCCTCCTCTTCGCTGGATCATGAGAGTCTTTGGCATGAAGCCGTTCGGGGCTCGTCAGCCGACGCAGTTAGGGTATCTCGCCCCCAACAAAACCCCAGAGCAGTTTCGGCAATTTTTAAAAAGCATCGGATTTCGCCACGACCCATTTGCATGGAGAGACGATAACGAAGTGTTTGGTCTGCGCAACCGCCTGACGTTTAAGCATCAACAGCATGTGCGTTTATTCAGCGATGGCGAAGTGCGCGGACATCAGGAAATCACCCCCGAATTTGATGATGTGGCGCACCTGAAAGACAAAGGTAAAAATTTTGGAGATTTGGAAGTGTTATTGGATGATTGGTTGACGCAAACAAAATAGAAATATTACGGGCTGTAGTGTACCGGCAACACGCTTGCATGGGGTGCAAGAAACACCGGGTCCGATTCCCGGCAGCCCGACCGACGAGCGAAGGCGAGGAGGTACTGAGGCCAACAGGCCGAATGTACAAATCTAAAATCCCACAAGTTCCGGCTCGTTTTCGAGCATGATGCCCGTCTTTTGATACACGATGTTGCGGGCTTTTTTGAAGAGATTTAAAACGTCTTCGGCGGTAGCACGATTGAAATTAATAATGTTGATCACCTGAAGCTCCGACAACTTCGCTCCGCCGACAGTCATGCCTTTCAGGTTGCAAATCTTGTCGAGCAAAAAGCCTGCGGGAACTTTGATTCCCCCTTCGCCGGCATACCGTGGCGTCCCCACCGGCAGCTTCGCGTACTGCTCTTCCGTAACAATCGGATTTTTGAAAAAGCTTCCCGCGCTCCAGTACTCGCTTGGATCCTGTCCCTTGGCTTTGCGCAAAGCAACCACTTGATCCCGCATTTCTTGGAGCGTTCCGGGACGTAAACCGTAACTAGTAATTGGTAATCCGTTTTTTAAGAGCTTGAGCATAAGTCCCAAAATCACATACCTCCCCTTTTCTGTTGTATTGAAAATACTTCTGCGATAGCCAAATTGACAGTCAGCTTTTAGCTTATAGCTTTTAGCTTTTAGCTTCAGATCAAAAACTTCTACAGATTCAATTACATCAGATGCCTCTTGGGCATACGCACCGACATTTTGCACGGCGAGTCCCGCCGCCGATCCGGGTACAAACGAAAGATTTTCGATGCCCCACAGTCCCGCCTCGACGATACGCTTTGCGCACTCGTCCCAATTTTCGCTTGCGGCAATCTTGACCCGCTCGCCGTCAATCTCAAATCCAAACAATTTTGGATGTATCACTACGCCATCAAAACCCTTGTCGCTCACAAGCATATTCGATCCCCCGCCCAGTACCAGAATCGGAAGTTTTTTGTCTCGCGCAAATCCAACCACTTCCCTCATTTTGTCGATCGTGGAAACGAGGGAAAAATATCTTGCCGGTCCCCCGATATGAAACGTCGTATGGTCTTTGAGCGGTATGTTTTCTTGGATTTGCATCTTAAAAACATACTAACATAAAATTAAAAAACACCCATCACGGGTGTTTTTTAATTTGTCGCTCGATCATTCTGCCTTACGATTATCATCTTCTATCCCACTATCCCACGATTATGATCTTCTATCCTGTGCCGCCGATCATCTATAGTACGTTGTGCTCCTCGAAATTTATTGAGGTCGTCTTTTACTGCAGCAACTATTTCTTCCGCAGTTCTCCCTACCGACAAATCTCCCGTCACGTTACGTTGTATGCTATCCAAATAGGACCGCATGGTCAACCGCTCTTCACTCTCATGATAAGAAACTTGCCGCTCAGGCACTACTTCTTTTTTCATTTTTTCCATGTCCTTATCCTACCACCCCCTCAAATTTTGCAAGGCGAGGTGTGGATAACCACGAGATGCTTGACGCGATTTTTAGATGCACTATACTCAAAGCATCATGGCAAATCTCACACTGGAACAACTGCAAAAAGTCCTCGATAAGGGCTTTAAGGATCAAGATGCTCGATTCAGCAAAAAATTAGAAACAATTGACAAGCGGTTTGATACGATTGATAAACAGTTTGAAACACAAAACGGAACGACACAAAAAATGTTGGATGGATTTGCTCGTGATATTAAAGCATTCATCAAAAATCAAGACGACGAACTTGGGCGCATGACGAATAAGGGCTTTGAAGATGTTTTGCGCCGGCTCGATTTCAAAACTTAAAATAGTACGCTCTCGTCAACTCGGGCATACTCATGGAGTTCTTTTGGAGTAAACCAATGTTTGATTTCGCGCTGCGCTTCGGAAACGTCGCCGGAGGCGTGGACGAGGTTGCGGATCGTACGTTTGTCCTTGTTTGCCATGAGGGGCGAGTCGCTAGAGTAGTCGCCGCGGATTGTGCCCATCTCGGCATTGGCGGGAATCGTCGCACCGACAATTTTACGTCCCATTTCAACGGCGTGCAGTCCCTGAAACACCATCGCCACCACGGGACCGGATGATAAAAATTCAAAATTCCATTCGTTGATAATCTCTCCGATCTTCATTGGGACATCAGTTCCCATCTGTTTGACAGGATCGATGCCGTGTTTGCGGAAATTTTCCAGCGTCTTGTTGCCCATGCCTTCGAGTTGCTGTTTGGTGGGCAGGTAGTGCTTTTTCGCGTGCTCACGGGAAGGCTGGGTCATTTTGAGCGCCACGAGCTTGAAGCCCTTTAATTCAAAACGACGGATGATTTCGCCCACCAAACCACGCTGAAGCGCGTCGGGCTTGGCAACGATAAGGGTTTGTTCTTTTGCGGGATGATTCATACTCTTATAGATTATACCTGTTTTTTAAAACTGGTCAAGCTCTCACATTTTTCTTATACTCACGAAACAGCGCCAGTCCCAATAAAGAATAGAGAAACACCACCGACCAAGCCCCGATCGGAAGGTATAAAATTGCTCCGGGGAGATTTGCAAAAAAATGTACCACTGCCAATATCACCGAACTCAAGAGTACCGTCAGGTAGCTTGCGATATGTCCCAGTACGGGAAGCACATGAAACATACCTGAAAAAAATCCGACCAGCATGGTCGCCGGTATGAGTGGCAAAATCACCATGTTGACCGGCAATGTAACCAACGAAAGTATTTTAAAGTAATACAGTATGAGTGGGAGAACGCAGATATTGGCAGACAGAGTGAGCACGAACACTTCGCCCCATACGCCTAAACGTTTGGTCCACTGCATATGATCTTCAAGGATCGGCGCAACTTCCAAAATACCGAACGTAGCAAGAAATGAAAGCTGAAATCCTATGTCATAACGCAAAATGAGAGGATCAAGCGCCACCATTATGCCTGCCGCAATCAAAAGCGTATACAACGGAGTCGGAAGGCGTCCAACGTGCCGAGCCAGCAACACAGCAATGCCCATGATGGTCGCACGAACCACAGAAGCCTGCGCCCCCGTAATAATCATAAACGCCACTAGACCTGCGATCGTAGCCCAAAACGCATATCGCCTAGCGAATACAACGAGAAGTACGGCAAGCAACGCTTTTGCCACAATGGTAATGTTGTAACCGGAAACTGCGATAATGTGGCTTGTTCCGGTTTTTTGGAATTCCTTGATGATGCTTTTGGGAAGTTCACTGCGGGCGCCGATCAGTATGCCGGCAATAAATGCGGAGTGTGGTTCTGGTAACGACGCCTTGAGATTGCGCAAAAACCAATCACGGACGGTATATATTTTTTGATAGATGATCGACGAATGCTCGTGTACGACACGATACTCTATCGGAGGAGGGTAATTTCTCATGGCGTACATGCCAAGCGAAAGACCAATACAAAAAATCCCCACGATGATGCGCCGCACATCCATGCCATAAATCGCAAGACCCACAATCGCAACTCCCGCAACCACCACAATGGAAATCTGCATCCAAGATGCGATCAAAACCCCGATAAGAAAACTAAGCGCAAGCGCAAAAACGATACGCGAAGGATGGTTCACGAAATCGCACCAAGCTCGCGGAGCACTTTTTCAAACGCATTGATGGCTTCGATGGCTTGTTCGTGACGCAGGTTGTAGCTTATCTCATGAACAAGCAAATTCCGCAGTTTGTGCGCATCCCAAAGATCCTGCAACGAAGAAAGGTCATCTGGCTTTATCAACATCAGCCGTTCCCCCATCGTTTCCCCCGGAAAACTGTGCTCTTGCAAAACACCATCCACAAGTTTGTCGGCTTCAATCACGGAAAGTTTCCACTCGGAATCCCGTATCGATTCAACATATTTTCTGATCTGTTGCCAGTGCTCCGTGTAATTATGGTACGACACCGGAGTTTCCGTCTCATGAGCAACCGAGGTCACATGGTCATGTCCTCCACTTTTCCCGTGACCACCGCCATGTCCATGACCGTGTCCGCTTGCGATCAAATGGGCTCGGATATATGAATAGATAGCCAACGCCAAAAAAATAAACGTCAAAAACGAAAAGATCACCTTGATATTGGTTTGCCATCCGCTGTAATTGAGGTTTTGGAAAAAATTAGCGATACTGTTCATCCCGTTAGAAGCTGCATATTAATGTTGATATTCGACATAGTGTGGTTGATAACCCGTTAGGGCTGCTTCTAACGGGATTCATAGGCGTGTGCTATTTTAAATATTTTTTCTTCTTGAAAACGATTTGCCATGATTTGGAGACCTATGGGTAATTGTACCCCATCCACTTCTCCAAATCCACAGGGAACAGAAATACCGCACAGCCCGGCCAAATTTGCCTGTACCGTGTAGACATCGGCCATATAAAATTGCAGAGGATCTTTAAACTCCCCGATTTTTGGCGCCATGACCGGAGACGTAGGGCCAACTATAACGTCATGATCCTTGAAAACTCTGTCGAAGTCTCGACAGATTAACGTCCGCACCTGTTGCGCTTTTTTGTAATACGCGTCGTAGTAGCCGGTCGACAGCGCAAACGTGCCGATCATGATCCGACGCTGGACTTCTTTGCCAAAGCCCTGACTCCGGGATTTTTCGTAGACCTCTAGCAAATTTTTTCCTTCAGCCGAAAATCCATATCGGATACCGTCGAGCCGCGCAAGATTGGTTGAAACTTCCGACGGCGTGATGATGTAGTAGGTCGCGAGTGCATAGTCGGTCATCGGCAACGACACTTCGCTGATGTGAGCGCCGAGACTTTCAAGCTTCGCAATCGCCAACTTGATAGACTTTTCTATTTGCGGATCTAAGCCAACACCCCAAAATTCCTTTGGTACGGCAACGCGCAGGCCTTTTATGGATGTGCCAAGACTTTTTGTATAATCCGGTACCTGTAACGGCGATGTAGTACTATCCAAAGCATCGTGTCCGGCAATCATGTTCATCACAATCGCCGCATCTTCGACAGTCTTTGCCACTGGTGCTACTTGATCGAGACTTGAGGTCAGCGGAATCAGTCCATGGCGCGAAACACGTCCGTAGCTGGGCTTTACTCCAACCGTCCCCGTCCATGATGCAGGCAATCGCACCGAACCGCCGGTTTCCGATCCGAGCGCAAAAAGCGCCATATCAGCCGCGACCGCCGCCGCCGAACCTGACGACGAACCTCCCGTAACCCGCGAGCGATCGAGAGGATTGAGCGTGGGACCGAAGGCAGAGCTTTCACCGGTTGTACCCATGGCAAACTCATCGCAATTCGCTTTTCCTAAAATACTTGCGCCATGTGCGCGCAATTTTTTTATAACCGTAGCATCGTAGCTCGCTATGTAATTTTCTAGGATCTTGGACCCGGCAGTGCATTTCTCCCCCTCCACCATGATCACATCTTTGACGGCGCAAGGCAGTCCGCCCGGTGCGTTTTCGAAAATATTCAAAAAAACATTCAAATCTTTATTTTTTTCATACACCCGCTTCAAAAAATCCCGAGTCAGTTCCTCGGGCGAAATTTCTTTCTTTTTTATTTTATCGATGGCTTCTTTAAGAGTCATTTCTGAAATACTTCTTTGACTTTTACGAATTCACCCTGTCTATCTGGCGCCGCCGCAATCAGATCAGCCGGGTTGGCAAGTTGTTCGCCGACTTCATCTTTTCTAAATACATTCTGCAAACCGGTAACTTGTGCCGTCGGCTCCACGCCCGTCGTATCCACTTCCTTCAATTTTTCCACATACGTCAAAATCGCGCCAAGTTCCTTGGTCATCGTCTCTTTCTGCTCTTCGCTCAAGCTGATCCTCGCCAGCTTGGCGATGTGTTCGACTTGCTCTTTGGTGATGGTGGGCATTGATATAAATCTAGCACAAATTCTCTCTCCCTCCAACATATTGACAATAAACTCTCTCTCTCTCTTAGGATTTCAACAAAGGAGATCACCATGACATGGACGCGACCCGACAACGCACCTCATCCCGGAGGAGACCATCTCCCCGCATGCTGGGTGCGGGAATGGGAGGAGGGAGGATCTATCGTGAGAGGCGAGGTGCGCCAAGGCAAGCACGCCTCCGACGTTCAGTGTCATCCCGATTGCCTGGTCTGGAAGGCGATCACGGCAGTCGCCACTGCCAACGTTCAGACCTTCTAGCTCCACGCCCCCCACCGGCGACAGCCCCCGCGCCAAGCGCCTCGGCTCTCGTCGCGGGGGCCTGCTTTTTTTTATGTTCTCCGTTAGCTTGTACATCTCGCTTCCTCCCACTTCACTTTGACTTCTTATCTTCCATATGGAAGTTACGTATCCATGCATCTTCATCTTCACTGTGCGTGGTTTCCAAATAGGTTACATACTCCTCAATATCGTAAAACTTCCGCAAAATCATGATCGCCTCTCGAGACTCGTGCGGATAAACCCAGACACTCTTTTGAACCAACACAAACCCAAGCTCTTTGATTTTTTCACGAAATGCGGCGCGGTTCTTGCTTTTGTAATTCGGTACATCAAACACAACCACGCGCCATTTTTTATCCCACGTCCTTGGTCTTGAAAGTTCAAGAGTAGCGACGTCAACGTGTTTGATAATTCGCTCCCCAGCCCGTGTAATCTCAATCTTCATTCCTTCAGGCGTTTCGGAAATAAAGCGCACATAGCCACGGCTTTTGAGGTAGCGAATGGATTTTTGAAATTTGCGCCATTGCGCTTTGTTGTATTCTTTTTTGAGCGCCTTGATAAGATTGATACCAAAATATGGATTCGAAGCGGCAACGAGTACCATACCGGTAACGGCAACACCTTTTAATATCTGAATTGCCAATGAGTTTTTTCGTACTCTAATTCCCCCTGTAACTCCCGGCTGTTTTCCCCATGGATGTTCCCGTAGTAATAGTGGATTCTTATTCTCCATATGGAAGATATGTAGTCATAGGTTGAGTATATCAAAAAAAATGAAAGGTTCATATAGCCAAATTGATTTGACAATAAACTCTCTCTCTCTTAGGATTTGAACAAAGGAGGTCCGCCGTGACCCAAGAAAAGTGGATGGCAAGCAATCCCAAACCCTCGCGTGGTGAGCATGCCGAGGGATGCAAGGTCTCGATCGAGGAAGAACCCGAGATCATGCCCAGCTGGAAGTGGGCATGGGAGTGCACTGACAACTGTCCCTACGATGCCGCTATCCAGCGTCTGTCTCGGGCTTTCCTCGCCCAAGTCTAGCGTTCCCGCCCCCCACCGAAGAGCCCCCGCGATACGCGTCGGCTCTCGTCGCGGGGGCCTTTTTCTATGTATTTCCTAGCTAACATCAAGGTCGAACCTTGATGTTAGCCCTATTTTACTACATTTCTTCAATCATTCCATACGGCTTTAACTTAAGCCAACTAAAAATTTCCTTTCGCACTGATTGATCATCCCTAAAGTATTCTGGGAACTCTTTCGGAGCCAGAATTGCGGATTCCGATCTTTGCATGCCCATATAATCAATAAGGCTTGAAAAACGATATGCCGCAATATATGACCAGATGGCATCGGTGTTCTTTGCTCCACTCTTTTTCCATTCAACCTCAATATGTTGCGCGGGGTTGAGATGAATATAGGAATATAAATACTTGAGGTAGTCGTCGTGCGAAGCATGCTTGGCGCGAAATTTTCCCTGAAACAAAACACCCTTTCTTTCACTACGAATATTGAAGTACATGGTGTACGCTGTGGATAGTTTTTGCATAAACTGGCTTATGCCTTTCGCACGATATTCTTTTAGCAAAATGTGAAAATGATTTCGCAAAAGACAATATGCACCGATGTGAACGAGCGGTGTACCACGATTAAATTTATACATAGCGGTCCCATGTCCTACAAGATCACGAATAAGCGTGTAATGCACTGGATTTGCCCCGTTGCATAAAAATAGCAGTGTTTGAAAACGCCGGTGATCTATATCGTCATTGAAAATAATACGTTTCTCAACGCCGCGATTAAAAACGTGATAATATTCGCCTTCAGAAAAATCTATCAATCTACTCATATCTCCTAGCTAACATCAAGGTCGAACCTTGATGTTAAGTATACCATTCGGTGATATTGGTTGACAATAAACTCTCTCTCTCTCTTAGGATTTGAACACAAAGGAGGTGACACTTGGGACAGCAAGCAAAACAACGTCGCCTTGCGTCACGTGAGCGCTGGATGGACAAGCTACCGCGACGACGCGTTCGGCTCTCGTCGCGGGGGCTCGTTTTTTATCTCTCTCCGACTCCCTCTTTCCAAAAAGAGGGAGTGCATCTGCTCCTCCCATTAATGGTAAGGGGAGGTCGAGAGGAGATACTAGACGAGTTTCAGAAATTCCTTTTCCTCAATTATCTTTACTCCCAATTTCTTTGCTTTTTCGGCTTTGCTGCCGGGCTCGCTACCGACCACGACATAGCTTGTGGTTTTGGAAACGAACGAAGAGGTATCGCCGCCGTGTGAGCGGACCAACTGTTCCGCTGACTCACGCGAGATACTTTCGAGCGTCCCGGTAAATACAAACGTTTTATTTTTTAATTTGCTGGATTTTTGGGTACTTTCGGTTTTCAAAACGCAAACACCGATTTTTTTAAACTTTTCTAATAGCTTTGCGTTATGCCGGAACCACTCGTAGATACTCTTGGCTACTACGCCCCCGATGTCTTTTATTTTTTCCAAGTCTTCAAAAGTCGCAGAGGTAATCTTTTCTAGAGTTCCAAACTGTCGCGCCAAATCCACCGCAGTCTCGGTTCCCACATGGGGAATTCCAAGCGCGTAGATAAAGCGATCAAGTGCTATGGTTTTTTTTGCGCTAATCGCCGTAATAGCATTTTCTGCTGATTTTTCTGCAAAGCGGTCAAGATTTAAAAAATCTCGCTTCTCAAGTTTAAATAAGTCAGCAGAGTCACGGATAAGTCCGGCGTCCATGAGCGCATCGATTACTTTTGGACCGACACCATCGATATCAAGAGCGCCTTTTGAAATAAAATGGTACATCGCTTCGCGCTTGATCGCGGGACAAGATTTGTTGACGCATTTGTAGGCAACTTCGGAACCCTGTCGAATGACGGGACCTTCACAAGCAGGACATTTGGCAGGAAACTTGAAAACCTTTTCCTTGCCCGTGCGAAGCTCAACGATCGATTTTTTTATATCGGGAATCACATCCCCTGCTCGACCCACGACCACCGTATCGCCGATTTTTACGTCAAGCCGTTTGATTTCATCTTCATTGTGAAGCGTGGCGCGGGATACGGTCGTGCCGCCAATTTCCACCGGCTCCAGCACCGCCACGGGCGTAAGCGTCCCGGTACGTCCCACGCTCACTATAATATCAAGCAACTTGGTCGTAGCTTCGCGTGGAGAAAACTTGTACGCTATAGCACCTCGCGGAGTTTTGCCTATCACACCCAGCTTACGGAACATCGCCTCGTCGTTGATCTGCACGACAATACCATCAATTTCATAGTTCAGCGTTTCGCGATGTTGCTCCCAGTAGTCGCGAAACTCCTGCACTTCTTTGAGATCTTTGCAATATTTATTGTGCGGATTTGTTTTAAATCCCAGCTCATGTAAAATCGCATGTTCTTTTTCGTGCGTCCCCTGACCTAAATCGGTAATCAGCGAATACGCATACGAGTCCATTTTTCTCGAAGCGGTGATTTTCGGATCAAGCTGGCGAATTGACCCGGCAGCCAGATTTCTTGGGTTTGCATAATCCTCTGTTTTTGTGATGCGAGCGAATTCTTTTTTGGTGATAAATACTTCACCTCTGACGACTACGTCGTTAATATTTTTATATTTCAATATTGAAATATTTAAAGGCACTGCTTCAACTGTTCTTAGATTTTGCGTCACGTTCTCTCCAATCGTGCCATCACCCCTGGTTGCACCGACGGCCAAGTGGCCATCGCGATAGACAAGCTCGATCGCAAGACCGTCGAGCTTGAGCTCCACATAATATCCCGAGTCTCCAGCCTTGGGATTAATTCGTTTGAGACGAGCGAGCCAATCTTCCATATCATCGTGCGAAAAAGCATCCAAAAGCGAAAGCATACGGCTTGGGTGCGTGAATTTTTCAAATTGTTCCAGTGGCTTGCCTCCCACCCGCTGTGTCGGAGAATCCGGCGTGACGAGCTCCGGATGTAGGGTTTCGAGGTCAAAAAGCTCCTTTTTGAGGCTATCCTCCACGGATTCCTCGACCATTGGCTTGTCCAAAACAAGCCGATGGTAACGGTATTTGTTGATGAGATTCTTTAATTTTTCAATACGCTCGCGCACGTTAAAAGCTTAACTCAAAAGCCCGCGTTACGCCACGGTACGTACCGACAGCGTGGACCGGAGAACTTGTACAATCGGTAACCGTATAGGTACTTCCGTTGTCCATAATTGGTTGTAAAGGCATCGGTGACGTTGATGGATAATTGTTCTTGAACAGACACCATTCCAATCCGGACTCCGCCGCATAGATTGCGGTAACGGAATTTTTGGTTTCCGATGCGGATCTGATTTTTGGAATAAAGACCGCAGACAATGTAAACACGATCGAAAGCATGACGCCAACAAGAAGTACCGTCGTGATGATTGCAATACCGGCTTGTGACTTTTTTACATGTATCTTCTGTGCCATGGTTAATCTGTTAGTTCGCGCAGAGAAACTGAAGTCTCAATATTCATCATCGCCTGCGGATCCGCTCTGGCGCTCTTTACTGTAGCAAGTATGGTGATCCTCGGTTGTAAACCATCCCCAGTTGAGGCGCCGGTAACGCAAAAGCCAAGACTTGTAAATTGCACCGCGATGGAGTTCATAGCAGGTCCAGACGCACCGTCAACTTCGCGGATCAAATCGGTGCCTGAAAGATAATACCGGATCGTACCAATATCTTCATTGGTAACCGAGAGTGTTGTTTCTGGTGATGCAGTGGCGCAATCTACATGAGACACCGCCGGATCAATAGTGGCGACACGGATTTCTTTTGTCATAGACTCAAGAATAAAGCTTGCGTTTTCTTCCGCTTGCTGGAGATTGAGCGCTCGGCGCTGGAGATCAAGCGAGTACACAAACATCGAGGTCGTAATGATCATGATAATCGAAAAAATAAAGATTGAAATGAGAACCTCGACTAGTGTAAATCCTTTTTTCATATCAATACCAATTAAATAAATGTTCCTCGGCTGAAACGCTTTTATCTAAGTTGCGTTCTTTCCATGAAACCTGCACAAAAATCTTAATTTCAGTTTCTGAAATCTTAGTGATACCTATCCCACGGCTGAACATTGTCGGTGTGCCAGTTTCGTAATTATACAAGCCCTTGGCATCAACATAGAGAACATCGTACCCATATCGATGTATACTTGCGTCATTCCACTGTGCTCGATATGTACCATCATTAATGCGGGCACTAGCCCCAAACGATCCAAATGGTTTTCCTTGAATCCAGTCACTGTCGCGGATATTGCGCGTGACCTCCATGCCTTCTTGTACGAGACCGTTGGCAATGAACGTATTCTTGATCATTGTTGCGCTCTGGAGATTGTACGTAATGACCGCAAGCGCCCCCGTGACTGCGATGCTCAAAATGAAAAGCGCGACAAGCGTCTCGACGAGTGTAAATCCATGGCAATCGTGTTTTTTAGGATTAATTTGTGACATCTATTTTGCCTGTAGTATACACCGAAACGAATGTTCCCGGCGAGGTTTGCCCCGATGAAATGATTTCTATCGACGATGGCAGTGTGCTAGTCTCCGAAACACCTTCAATATACGTTTTCCCATACGGAACCGTGATGTACACGTCGTCGAATGAAGATTTGAATCGCATATTTTGATTTCCAAGTACTTGTGTCGACATGACCGTATCAATCGGCAAATACTTCTTAGCACTACTGCATGAAGTCAACGCCTTTCGCACGAACAACATGTATGATGACGAATCAACCCAACTGATACCGTACCCGCATGCCAAAACCCCGTCATACGTAGAACCTGCAAGCGCCATCGATTGCATGCGCCGAATATCGGAAACGATAATCGCGGCGGTTTGACGGCGCGCTGTTGGATTGGTGGCGGAAGAGCGAAAATTAAAAATCAACAACGTAGAAAGTACGCCGATGATTGCCATTACTACCAAAAGCTCAATGAGGCTAAAACCTCGAGGATTGGATCTTGAAAAAGAATATATATTCCTGCGCATAGAGAGAGCAACGTTCCAAACGGCAATGCCGTCTTCATCGTCGCCTTCTTTAATGATAGCAAAATTACGCCCAAAAGTCCTCCTATGATAACGGCACCATAGATAATTGCGAGCGTTCCCGGAAAACCAAACACCAAACCAATTGCTCCAGCAAGTTTTACATCGCCAAATCCGATCCATCTGCCACGCGATACGAGCCACAATAAAAAGAAAAATCCACCAGCCACAAGCGCGCTATACACATCAGTACGTGAAACGCCATCAACTATGCCTACAATCCCCAAGACTACCAGCAAAGAGTCGGGAATGATCAGATGCTGATAGTCTATGACGGCAATGACTAAAAATACTTCGAGAAAGATAATAGCAACCACCGAGTGACCTAACACAAAGAACAGACCAGAAACAAGCTCTATAATAGGATACTGTACGGAAATGCGGGCATGGCAGTATCGGCAACGCGCCCGCAACATCAAGTAGCTGATTACAGGCAACAGATCGTACCATGCAAGCTCATGCCCACAGTGCGGACAACGCGAATGCCCCGCAACGAATTGTTCGCCACGGGGCAACCGATACATCAAAACATTCAAGAAGCTACCGACAAGGAGTCCGAGAATAAAGAGAGAAACAATCGTCACGAGAGTTTAAAGACTGTTGCCGAGATCGAAAATACAATCATCTACTGCTGTCGTGCAAGCTTCCGTACCACCGGGCTTTCCTGTAGGAGTCCATCCAGTCGCCGGAATATCAGCATCGGACTTCAACGAACCATTATTCTGTTCAAGTTCGGCAGAAACTTGATATTGGCTAGCAGTAGTACCTCTTCCATAATAATAATTAATTGTTGATGTGGTAGTAGAATTTGGATCAACAGGAACCTTTCCACTCGACATAAAGTGCCCAACTCCTGCCGTAGCACCACAATCAATTGCAGTACCGTATACATCTACTGGATAGGATCCGCAATCATTGTAGAATAGCTCCACTGCCTGCCTGATTTGCGTAACAGCGGTGATGCGCTGGACATCACGGGCTTTTGCGCGAGCCGTATTTAACTGCAAAAGTAGCAGTGTCGCCAATATTCCGATGATGGCGATGACGACCAACAATTCGACAAGTGTAAAACCTCGAGAGAATATTTTCTTTTTCATCCCGTTAGAGAGTCCCATATAGAAAAGCGATACATATTCCCAGGTTATACCGTGGCATATGACACTCTCTAACGGGATTCATAGTGATTTCATTATAGCTCATAGCAAGAACAACGCAATATAGTTATACACAGGCAAAAACTAAACGACATTGATCAGGCTGTAAATTGGCAGTAATATCGCCGCCACCAGCGCTCCCACGCCGATGCCCAAAATCAGCACCAGCACCGGCTCGACGAGCTGTGAGATATTTTGCACATCGTTTTCAGCCTCGGTACGGTAAAACTTGAGGATATTGGCAAGCATTGTATCCAAGTGCCCCGTGCGCTCCCCCGTCGCAAGCATGGAACTGACCAGAGTGGGAAACTCTGGATATTCGGCAAGTGTTTTGGAAAGCGTCCCGCCGCTTTGCACATTGGCGCGAGCTTCAAGTAAAATTCCCTTGTATACTTCATTGCCGACCACTGCCGAAGTGATTTCGATGCTCTCGAGAATCGGCACACCGGAACGTACCAACGTCGAAAGCGTTTCAGCGATACGCGACAGATAGAGATCACGGACGATCCGTCCAAAACGCGGTATAGAAAGCTTGAAACGATCCCACATCAGACGACCTTGAGCTGTCCGTACATATTGATAGATGCCAATGATCAGCACGATGCCGACAATGAGAATAAGCACGATATAGTGGCTAAAAAAATTGCTGACAAAAATCAACATACGCGTCGGCAAGGGCAACTCTGTCACTCCCGAGTCTTTGATAATAGTCAGAAGTTGCGGAATCACCGTCGTCATCATGATGATGGCCACGATCACGAGTGAGGAAAGGACAAAAATCGGGTAAAACAACGCTCCGCGGATTTTGGAATTCAAACTCGCGGTGCGCTCAAGGTAGTCAGCGAGATATAAAAATGTTTCCTGCAGTTTTCCGGAAACCTCGCCGACTCGCACCATGCTGGTATAAAACTGGTTGAATACCTTACTATGTTCGCTCATGGCAATGGAGAGTGACGCTCCGCCTTCCACGGATGCAACCATTGCTGATACAACATTGCGAAACGACTCGCGCTCAGACTGTTTTCCCAAGATAGTCAATCCTTCAATCAATGGCACGTCGGCGTCAATGAGCGTCGCCAATTGGCGCGTAAATACGATGAGGTCCTTGCGGGAAGGCTTGTTGAAAAACGAAAGCAGGTCGGATTTCAAGAAACCCTTGTCCTCGGGAGCCAGTGAAATCACGTAGAGGTTTTTTTGCTGGAGTAGAACAATCGCCTGATCCTCGGACGGAGCATCAATCTTCCCTTCCGCAAATCCCCCGGTCTTTGTTTTTGCCTGATAAAGAAAATTCATCCCGTTAGAAGCTGCAATGTTATTGTGATATTCAACATAGTGTGGTTAATCGCCCGTTAGGGCAGCTTCTAACGGGATTCATCTCATTTCAATAGCGTCTGCAGTTCGTTGACGTTTGGCGAGTAGAACTGCGCTTGCTCCAATGAGATAGACTGATTGCGGACCAAG
>CAYHEP010000013.1:0-24279 GCA_964355775.1 uncultured Candidatus Saccharibacteria bacterium
AACGCTTCGATTGAATAAATGACCAAAGCTCGAGGCGAATTTTTGGGGAGAAGATGTTTGCCGATGTTGAATATCGCCGGCGGTCGTCTTCTATTATCGTGTAATTCACGAACTAACTTTTTCCAAATTTTTTTTAACATAGTACCTATGATTCCTGAATACGACCGTTGTTCACAACGATTCTTTGATCGGCGTGCTCAATCGTGCTCATTCTATGTGCGATGATGATGATCGTGATTTTATGTTGAAGAGATAGAATTGCCTTTTGAATAACCGCTTCGGACGCCGTGTCCAGATTGCTCGTTGCTTCGTCGAGGATGAGGATTTCAGGTTTACGGGCAAGCGCGCGAGCCAATGCGATCCGCTGACGTTGACCTCCGGATAATGTCATACCCCGTTCCCCGACAACCGTCTTGATTCCTTCCGGTAAGCGATCTACAAATTCCGAAGCGTTGGCAAGTTCGATTGCCTCGCGCACCGTCTCTTCGGAAATTGATTCTCCGTAAAACCGGACGTTATTTTCAATCGTATCATTGAGTAGAAAAACTTCCTGCGGTACATACCCGATATGCTCGCGCCACTGTGAAAGGCGGACATCTTGGAGTGGCACTCCGTCAACCAAAATCGTACCATCAGTCGGCGTCAAGAGACGCAAGAGCAAGTCAACAATCGTCGTCTTGCCCGCTCCAGACGGACCGATAATCCCGATCATATGTCCTTTCTCGATACGAAACGAAATGTCGGACAAGACGACTCGTCCCGGTTCATAGGCGAATGATACCTTCTGAAATTCAACAGCAGTGGTGAATTGAAAATCTTTTATTCCCGCATCTTGTTCTTTATGTTGTCGCACATCGCGCCGATACTGCATGACGTTTTGCAAGTATGGCACCATACCGTTGATTGTTTGAAGCTGACCCTGAAAGGATTGTACAAAACTGAATATTCTTTGGACAAGATACATGATCACTCCGAAAGCAACAATATTAAATTCGGGTTTTTGGTAGGATAGAAGAAACAGCACCGCAATAAACGCAAAACCAGCGGGTTCCGCAAAGGCGCCTGTGAGGTAGGAATAAAAAATCTGCCGTGTGTTAAGCGTAAAAAGTTCCGAAAAATATTTTTTCCCCTGCAATCCGACAGGAATTTCGGAACGAAACGCTTTCACCAGTTTCATTCCGATAATACTTTCTGTAATATAGTGATTGGTGATTTTTTCCAACAGCGACAATCGAGTCGTAAGACGTCGCGTCTTGGCGAAAACCGGTTTTACGACCAAAAACAACAGTGCACCAAAGCCGATGGTTGCAAACGTGATGGGAACCGATATGCTCAACGCTACAGCGCTATACATCGCCATACTTGTTGACAGCATGATGGTACTACCGACCAATCCAATCATGCCAGCGGCATTGCGAGCGTCATTGAGAATAAACCGTTCCAAATAGCCGACTTTTTGCCTGACGAGATGTGGCCATGACGCCTGAAGAGTGTTACTGAAAAGGCTTTGTTGCATACGCTCCGCAAATTCGAGCGAATTTTTATCCGTCAAGTATCGCGAGAGAAATTGAACTGATGCTTTTGCTATGAAGATCAACACGATAAAACAAAGGAGAAAAGCGGGTGTAAGTGGAAGATGAAAAATCGAAAAAAGTTTTGTAATCAAGTGAGTAATCCCATCCGGAACGCTTGCCGCTTCTGATCCGGAGAACATCGAGAAGAGAGGTATGACGGCTGTGATACCTACGCCGCCGAATATGCCGGCTGCGAGACCGAGTATGGTAAGAAGCAAAAAACGCCACCGGTAACGGCGAAAGGTGCGGAATAGCATTCGTGAAATTCTAAAAACTCTGCGCAGATCAATCATGAAATGGTGGTATAGTAATCAATAGTCTTTTTGAGTCCCCGTTCGAAATCCGTCGTCGCCGTAAATCCAAACTCATGTTTCGCTTTTGATACATCAAGACGTCGCCGCGGCTGTCCGTCGGGTTTTGTATCGTCCCATACAATCTTACCACGATAGTCCATGAGCCGGGCTATGGTCGTTATCAACTTTTTTATGGAAATTTCCATGCCCGAACCGAGATTGACGGGTTCCGGATGGTCATAGCGTTCGGTAGCCAGCACGATCCCTCGAGCGGCATCTTGGACATATAAAAATTCCCTCGTGGCTTTTCCCGTGCCCCAGACGTTTACGGAAGGTGCGCCGGAGGCTTTTGCGTCGGCGATTTTTTTGATCAGCGCCGGTATGACGTGGGAGCGCGACGGATCAAAATGGTCTCCCGGTCCGTAGAGATTGACCTGCAAAAGATTGATCGCGTTGAATCCATATTGCTGGTGATATGCTTGTGCTTGAACGATATGCATTTTTTTGGCGAGACCGTAGGGCGCATTGGTTTCTTCCGGATAGCCATTCCAGAGATGTTCTTCTTTGAAGGGAGTTGGTGTGAATTTCGGGTAGCTACAAATTGTCCCTACGTTCACAAATTTTTCCACGCCCGCCTGACGGGACGCTTCGATCAGATGCAGACCCATCAGAGCGTTGTCATAGAAAAGTTCGCCCGGTTTTTCGCGGTTCAGCCCGATCCCGCCGACTTTGGCAGCCAAATGGATGATGATGTCCTTGCCGTTGACGAGTTTTTGCGATGTGGACCACGCACGCAAATCATGGTCGCGATGCAGAGGCACGGTGATGTTTTTTTCGGGAACTCCCCGTGCTTTCAGTCGTTTTACGACATAACGCCCCAAAAACCCATCTCCTCCCGTCACAAGGATTTTTTTATGTTTCAGTCGAATCGGCATAGATAACAGGATAGAGCTAATTGACAGATTAGTCAAAGTTATGTTAGGTAAGTATGTCCGCACAGGCGGAGAAGGAGAAGAAGATGCCACGTTCATGGACCGTCGCCGAGGAGCCCAAGGAAGTGTATCGGAATTGGGGCTGTACGGTGGAGGAACAGAAGTTCGTCAACCCGGCAACGGGGAAAGTCGAACTCTTCGTTTTCATCCAGCAGAAGCGTTGGTCGGTAGTTCTCGCGGTGACCAAGGACAAGCAGGTGCTGGTCAACCGCGAGTGGTATCAGGGTGCGGGCGAGGTCGTGGTCGGCTTGCAGGCCGGCACCGGCTCGTTCCTGACCAACGATACCGCCGAGGACGCACAGGAGGTGATGATCCGGGAACTTCTGGAGGAAACCGGCTACGAAGCTGGACGCATCATTCCCCTGGGGTATTCCTGGATGGCAGCGCGCAAGTCTCACACGCGGCCCGAGCATTTCCTGGCGCTGGACTGCGAGAAGGTCGGCGAGCCTCGGCTTGACCCGGGCGAGAAAATCGACGTCCAGCTGGTCCCGATCGCGCAGTGGCTCCAGTGGTGCCAGGATGGTACCGTGCGCGAGCCGTCTGCGATTACCACCACGATGCGGGCTCTTCCGCACCTTGGGGTCAAGCTCACGATCGGCTGACCGCTTCAAGGTCGGCGTCCACCATCATGTTCACCAAATCCCGGAAGGGTACCTTCGGCGACCAGTCGAGGGTTTTTTTTGCTTTTGAGGCATCGCCAAGCAAGATGGGCACTTCCGCTCGGCGCATGTCTTTTTTTGTGTTATAGACAACGTATTTCTTTGGGTCAAGCTTAAGACGGGCAAACGCCAGCTCGACAAATTCCCGCACGGAGTGGGTCTCACCTGTCGCGACAACGTAATCATCGGGCTTTGGCTGTTGTAGCATTAAAAACATTGCGTTTACATAATCGCCTGCAAATCCCCAATCGCGCTTGGCGTCGGGATTGCCAAGTTCGAGTTTTTTTGCTTTGCCGAGCTTGATGAGTGCGGCTGTGTGTGTGATTTTGCGGGTGACAAACTCAAGCCCACGACGTTGTGATTCGTGATTAAACAATATGCCGTTGCAGGCAAAGAGACCGTATGCCTTTCGGTACATTTTGGTCAGATAAAAACCGGTTGTTTTTGAAATGGCATACGGCGAGACGGGATTAAATGCGGTATGCTCGTTTTGCGGGATTTCCACGACATCGCCAAACATTTCGCTTGAGGCGGCGAAGTAAAACTTTGTCTTGAGCTTGAGCTCTACGATCGCCCGCAAGAGATAGTGCGTGCCGTCAATATTGGTGCGCAAAGTGTTGAAGTCGTCCTCGAAAGAGATTTGCACAAAGCTTTGTGCGGCGAGGTGATAAATCTCATCCGGTTTGATGGTTGCAAGGAGACGGCAGATGCCTGCATAATCTGCGACATCACCAAAATGCACGCTGATCCTGCTCAACAAGTCGGGCATACGCGAGTAGCGTGTCTTTTCGTTTTCATATGCGACGCGGCGCACAAATCCATGCACCTCATAGCCTTTTGCAATGAGCAGTTCGGCAAGATATGAGCCGTCTTGTCCGGTAATGCCGGTGATCAATGCCTTCTTTTTCATCCCGTTAGAAGCTGCATATTAATGTTGATATTCGACATGGTGTGGTTGGTAACCCGTTAGGGCAGCTTCTAACGGGATTCATACCCATATTTCTAGCATACTTTTGGCTTCTATGCTATAACGATGTAATGTTCAGAAAACTTTTTCGTTTCTTCAAGCCTGCGCCCGCACCCGTGGTGTATACCGAGGAGGAACGTCGTATCGGTCTCCAAAAAATCCTTTCAGCCGTTCGGGCGCCACTTCCCACCGAACGAGAGCTAAAGATGGTGGAAATCGTCGTACTCAAGTACAAAGACCCTGAAGTGGAGACGAAATGCGCCGTGGACGTCATCAACAACACCGAGTGGCCATATAAGCTCGTATTCTACGACAATCGTCCCGGAACGAAAAACTTTTCAAAAATCTGGAACAAATTGATTCGCGAATCCACCTGCGACTATGTGCTGGTGATGGACAGCGATATTTTTGTGCCCAAGCTTTCGCCTGACTGGCTCACACGAATGATGCGAACCTTTGACGATTTTTCGGATTGTTGGGTTGTGGTGCCACGTGTGAATCGCACTTCCTGTAGTCAGCAATGGGCGCAGGTTGCCGAGGAGAAACAACCGACAGAACTAACGGAGCCTTTTGCCGCCCAGTGCGTGTTGTATAAGAAAACCGTTTTCGAACACGTCGGCTATTTTGACGAGGAATTTTTGTTTTACGGTCAGGATTCGGAATGGTCTCACCGCGCGATGAAAAAAGGTTGTACGACATACATCCGCCACGATGTGCTCATGGATCACGGCAAGCATACGTCAATCGGCAAGGCGGCAAAAAAAGGCGAATTCGACCGGCAATTAGAAGGCGAATATGCACAAAAATTATTTGAAGAAAAAACTCGAACTGTTTAGTCAATACGGTTTTTTTGAAAAGATTAAGCTTGTTTTTATGTGGATGCATGATCGTTTGCTGGGAACGAGCCGCAAAGGTATCTATGAGCTCAAGCAGTTGATCCAGAATATGGGCGACGCGGCTGTGTTTCAAAAGCAGGGGACGAACAATCTTATTACGTTTGATGGCTACAAGGTCCTTGTGCGCAGGACGTCCAGTGACGTTCCGGTGTTCAGCCAAGTTTTTTACTATAAAGAGTATCAGGCGGTGGTTGACGCCGTGCGCGACCCGCAAACGATACGGCATATCATCGATGCCGGCGCAAATGTCGGTTTCACTTCTTTGTATTTAGCAAAACAGTTTCCCGATGCCAAGATCATCAGCATAGAACCGGAGGATCAAAACTACGCGATGATGCTCAAAAATTTTCAACTCAATGTTTGCAAAGCGATTCCGCTCAAGGTGGCGCTTTGGAACAAGCGTGAGAAATTGGGAATTGACAGGAGTTTTCGTGATCATCGAGATTGGGCGGTTGCCGTGCAATCCGGTGGCACCGATGTTGATGGCGTCACTATTCCGGATCTCATGGCGACCTACTCCATGCCTACCATAGACATTTTAAAAATAGACATTGAAGGCGCGGAGCGGTTTATTTTCGATACTGAAGAGCACGTCCGACAGTTTCTCCCCAAGACTCGCTACATCGCCATGGAGATTCATGACGAGTATCAGATCAGAGACCGCATTCTCAACCTCCTGAAAAAATTCCATTTTTCATATTTCCACCATGGTGAACTTACTATTGCAGTAAACCAAAAAATTCAGTAGACTAAAACCCACCTATGCGCAAACACATCCCCATCTTTTGGCCCAGTTACCATGGCAAAGACATCCAGCGCGAAATGGCGCGTCTTTTTCCTGCAGATATGTCCAATCGCTGGTTGGGGCAGGCGCACAAAGTGGATGAGTTTGAGCGGGAGTTTGGAAAAAAATACGGCTTCAAGTACTGCGTCACCGTAAACTCCTGCACGGCGGCGCTTGATCTTGCCTATCACATGATCGGCATCAAGGCGGGAGACGAGGTGATTACGTCGGTGTTGACCTGCACGGCAACCAATGTGTGGTTTCTTCGCAACAACGTCAAGATCGTGTTTGCCGACATCAAACCGGATCTTACCATCGATCCCGTCGATGTTGAGCGGAAGATAATTCCCAAAACGAAAGCCATCATCGTTGTCACGCTCGGTGGTATACCGGTTGACAAGCGTCTGTACACTTTGGCAAAAAAGCACGGTATTCCGGTAGTTGTCGATGCGGCGCAGAGTCTAGGTGTCGGCGAACCGAACGGGGATTTTGTGGCGTACTCATTTCAGGCGACCAAACACTTCACGACCGGTGATGGCGGTATTTTGGTCTTGAGGAATGAAAAAGACTACCGTCGCGCAAAACTCCTGCGTTGGTACGGCATAGACCGAGAGATTAAAGCGAAAGCAAACTGGCAACCTTATCAAAAGCGCCAGATGACGATGGATATCGAAGAGGCGGGATACAAATTCCATATGAATGATATCACGGCGAGTCTTGGTCTGATCGGTTTGAAGCATGCGGATGCTTACATGAAACACCGAAAGAAGATTGTTGATTACTACAACAAGCACTTGCACGTGCCTACCGCTTCAGGCGGTTCACTCTGGCTCTATGCGATTTTTGTCGACGATCGTGACCGTATAGCAGATGAGTTGAAAGCTACTGGCATTGAGACCAACATGATCCACCTGCGCAACGATATTTTCAAGGCGTTCGGGGGAAAGCGTTTGCCACTGCCGGAAATGAATGCCATTGAACACCGCTATCTCTATATTCCGCTGAATACGCGCATGACGCTCGCGGATGCCCGCTACATCGTCGATGTAATCAATGGAATTGCGAAATAAAACGATCGCCACCATCCTTCTTGTCGTTGCCGTCATGGCGGTCTTTTTTTTACTTGCTCATCCGGTCATGATGGACGATGGTTTTCAGTATGAGGGGTTTGCCGAAAAGCTCGCCCACGGTACGTTGGATTTCAAATCGTTCTATGGATTTCAAGGTCTATCGTTTTTTGCCGTGCCGATCTATTGGTTGACGCATTCACACATCTCGATTATCATCGCTTCCATGATTTTTTCGTTGCTTTCTATTCCGCTTGCTTATGCGATCGGAAAAAGGGTGTCAGACACCCTTTTTGGAGGGTATCTTGGGGTGGTGTTGTTTTTATTGACGCCCTATCCGTATGTCACGATGATGCGCGGATTTCAGGAAGCCGCATTGCTCTTTTTCATCCTCCTGATCATCTACGGTGCGCTTGAAAAAAAGCCTTGGACGGGACTTGCCTGGGGGATTGGCAGTATCGTCAAGCCGTTTTCGCTGGTACTCGCACCGCTGTTTCTCCGAAAGGGAATGAGAAAGATAGAGATTTGGTTTTTGGCATTGGGGATGTGTGCGGGTATCGCCTATGGAATCGTGAACTATACGCAAACGGGACATTTCGTGACGCTTGCCGCTACCGGAGCGTATTCGGGAACATTTGATGCCGGGCATATTCCGTCGTTGACAAAAAGTTTTACACTCGATTGGAAAACGTGGGCGCGTGTTCCGGCAAATCTTTTCATCGCGACGCGCAAGATTATGGTTTCCCCGTTTGTTATTTTTCTCGGAATTATTTCACTCTGGAAATTCAAAACGGTTCCTTTGCGCAAACCTATCATGCTGGCGATCTTGTTAAACGTATTGCTTATCGGAGCTATGACGTATGCGTTCCCAAAATATCTTTTGCCTATGACAACGTTGTTGACATTGCTCGCGATTCCTATGATTGTGCGCTATCCTATGTTGATATGGCTGGTCTTTCTTGATTCGTTGACCGTTTTTATTCCAATCTATACATATTTCGGGCATAATTTTTGGAGTCCTGTTATCTTTTGGATACCGTTCGCGTTAGCCATCTGCACATATGTCTACACTCATTATTATTCCAACACTGCGCGAGCGTGAAAATCTGGTAAAGCTCATACCAGCCATTTTTCAGCATATTCCTGATGCCGACATTTTGATTGCCGACGATCACTCGGAAGATGGCACCAAAGAGCTTGCCAAGGAACATGTCGCGGTGCTTGATCGGGTCACCGATCATGGCTACGGCAAAGCTGTTCTCGACGGTTTTCGTTGGGCGGTACAGCGCGGCTATGATCGCATCGTGACCATGGATGCGGATTTTTCGCACGATCCGAAAGAAATTCCAAAGCTTCTTGAAAAATTGTCAACATTCGATGTTGCCATTGGCTCTCGGTATGTGGCGGGAGGCGGAATTCAAAACTGGAGTTGGCATCGTCGTCTGTTAAGTCGAGGTGCAAACTGGTATGTCCGGGCGGTATTGTGCACTGGCATTCGCGATAATACCACTGGTTTTATGGCATATCGTCGGCATGCAATGGAAAAATTACTTGAAATTCCGCCACAGTCCGATGGCTACGCTTTTTTGGTTGAAGTGAAGTATATGCTTTCAAAGCAAAATTTTCGTATTTCAGAACATCCGATACTCTATGCCGAACGGCGTGAGGGACAATCAAAAATGTCGATGCAGGTGATCTGGGAATCCATTTGGTTGCCGTGGAAACTGAAATACGGTAAGATGCATAAATGACCAAAAAGCTCGAAACTATCTTGCGCTGGGGCGTCTATGCGTGTGCATTGATTCCGTTAGTCATTTTTAAAGACTTTCTTGCGCCGTTCCACTTTGGAAAAGTGGTCGTGTTTCGGACGCTCATTGAAATCATGAGCGTACTGTATTTGGCGCTAATTCTCCGCGACCGGCGCTATCTTCCAAAAACCAATGCGTTGTTTTGGGTGTTGACGTCGTTCATGCTCATTTTCGGCATTACTTCTCTCACTAGCATCAATGCCTACCAGAGTATCATGGGAACTCTGGAGCGCATGGGAGGATGGTTTACGTTCCTGCACTTCTGGTTTTTTTATGTGATCGCTATTTCAGTACTGCGCACCAAAAACGACTGGATTCGACTGGTTCGAATTTCCGTATTCGCAAGCTTCATTTCAGTGATGTACGGATTTTTTCAAAAAGCACATTGGGATTTTATCATAGGTGGTGGTGGTCGTGCGCGTATTTTCGGAACTCTTGGGAACACTGCGCTTTTTGCAGGGTATACCATTGTTAATTTGTTTTTGGCTGTGCTATTACTATGGCAAAAACCTAGCGATCAAAACAAGAGTTATTTGCAGGATTTATTGTTGCTCGTCCCATTTGTAATTTTGGCAAGCATTACCTCCGGACCTTTTAAAGGTTGGCCTTTGCTCCTTATGGCTACCGCAGGGGTTTTACTGATTGGATTCGGCATTATTCGGCTGATCGGTACTATGTTCGGGAAAACAATCGGATTTTTTTCTGCGTCCTACGGTGTTATCGCCCTCCTTAATCTCATAGCAATTATCATGACGGCGGTGCGCGGATCGCTTTTTGCGCTGTTAGCCTCGATTCCTTTATTCGCTCTTTTGTATATCATAAGCGGTACTTCACGTCGTTTGAAGGTGGGCTTGGGTGCTGTCGCGCTCATATTGATCATTGGACAGACTATTTTGGTTGTTGGGCATGATAGCAAATTTGTTTCGTCCCACCCGCTACTTTCGCGCATGTCTGATGTTTCCACAAAGACCAAGCTTGCTCAAACTCGTTTTTGGGCGTGGCAGGCTGGTATTGATGGCTGGAATGACAGCGCAAAAAGTGTCATTTTTGGTTGGGGTCCTGAAAATTTCAACGTGCCATTCTCGGTCCATTTCAACCCCAAATTTTATCAAGGTCCCGGTTCCGAAACGCTATTTGATAGGGCACACAATATGTTCGTTGAGGTCTTGGTGACTATGGGGCTTCTTGGTTTTGCCATGTATATTGCTATGTTTGTTGTTCTTTTTCGTATGTTTTGGAAAATGTATCGGCGTCCTCTGACTCCGGATCATCGTTTTTATGCCATCACTTTTGCAAGCGGTCTTGTGGCATACATGATACACAACGCGTTTATTTTTGACACCTCGGCAAATTACATCGCGTTTTTCATTTTTGCCGCGTTTGCAAGCCATTTATTGCAACCTACCGAATCCATTTCCGACGCGAAGCATATTCCAAAACCATCGCCGGCAACATTGCGGTATTCAGTTGTACTGCTTGCAAGTATTTTTGCTATTATTGTTATCTATCGAACCGATCTCAAGCCGGTAAAAGCAAATTATGCAACCACCAGAGCAATCGTCGCTTCATGGAATAATGACCACGCCACTGCTGTAGCGAAATTCCAACAAGCGATGGCATATGACACCTTTCCGGTTTACGAAATTCGACACAGATACGCGCAATATGTTTTGGAAAGTTACGGCAAATTTAAAAAAGAACAAGGCTTGAATGCAGGCGACATTTTGCTTCAGGTGGCGGAAGAGGTAAAAAAGAACGAAAGCTACAAAATGGATTATCTGCCGTATCTGTATATCAGTCGTGTCTACATTACACTTGGAAAGGCAGATAAAGCTTCTCCATTCAATGATCTCGCGCTACAAAACAGCCTCAAGGCGCTGGAGATTTCTCCTACTTTTGTCCGCACCTATTCTGAAGTAGCGCAGGCATATCTTAATAAAAAAGACTACAACAACGCAGTGGCGACATTTAAAAAAGCAGTTGATCTCAATCCCGATGTTGGATTAAGCTGGTGGTATCTCGGTCTCACGCAGGTTGAGGGCGGTGACGTTGCCGGCGGTTTGCGCTCATTGGGAGAGGCTAAAACGCGAGGATATGCTCCTGGTGAAAATGATCTGCTACGACTTATCACCCTATATTCGAAAATGGGCGATTTTACGATGACCGCTAAACTGTACGAAGAGTTGATCGTCATGAATCCGAGGAATCCGCAATATCATGCATCATTAGCGACCGCATATGCCCAAATTCGCAAAATAGATGACGCGGTGCGAGAGGCACGACTTTCAGCGAGCATTGACCCATCATTTGAGGCAGATGCCAAAATGTTCGTCCAATCCCTCGGGCGAGCGTGGTAAACTAAAAACTAAACTTTCTTTAGGAGTTTCACCAGCAAAATATTGATCGTTTTGAGGAGTATGCCTAGGTCTAAAAGTAGCGAACGGTTTTTGATGTAGTAGAGATCGTATTGGACTTTTTGGAGCGTATCGTTGATCGTCATACCGCCGCGGAAGTCGAGCTTGTATTTTATCTGCGCCCATCCGGTCAGACCCGGTTCCACAAGATTGCGTTCCTCGTAAAATGGGATTTCACGCTTCAGCTTTTCATAAAACTCCGGCCGTTCGGGCCGCGGTCCCACGAAAGACATTTCGCCCTTCAAGATGTTCCAAAATTGCGGTATCTCATCGATCCTGCTTTTGCGGAGCAACTTCCCGAATTGGGTAATCCGTTGGTCGTCCTCCATCGCCCACACAGGTCCTGTCGCAGATTCCGCATCGGTGCGCATCGTACGGAATTTGATGGTCTTGAACAATCGTCCTTCTCGACCCACGCGTACTTGTTCGTAAAAGAAAGGACGATGGCGTATCAAGATCATGATTACGGGGTATATCGGCAAAGTGATAATGCCAAAGATAAACGCAAAGAACATATCAAAACCACGCTTTTCAACTTCATACAATCTCCGCTCTCCCTCGGAAAGATTTGAGAGAAACCAACTTTGATCGATGGTGCTCAACGGAATTTTTCCGGTTACCAATTCGGAGAATCGCGAGAGTTCAAAAAAGCGCATGCGCCGACTCACTAAACGGTAGAGCACATCGATAATTTCTGGAATCACGTACACTTCCGGACCCAGCACGAGCGTCTTTACGTTTTTTTGTGTGATGATTTTTTCCAAAAGCCCCTGCGCGGTTTGGTCTTTGATGTCGATAATTCCCAATGCATTATACCCGAGCTGAGGATTGGTGAGTAAGAAGTCATACAGTTCCTGTGATTGCGTATTTAGTCCAATGATCAGTGTGTTGTTTCGGTAGCCGCTTTTTTCAAGGAGTTTATTATACAAAGCGCGCCAGCTAATTTCCATGGCAAGAATCAAAGCGATAAAAATAAAGAGATTGGTCTTCGGAGCAATATCGACAAATGAAAACAGATAAAAGAAAGCGATTGCTATGCCGATATTGAATGCCATGACGTACAGATAGGTTGAAAGGAATTGCAGGGTGTTTTTGCCCGCGCTCAACTCGTACAAATCCGTAATGTAAAAGACCAAAATCCATATGGCGAAAATGATGGAAAACGGTAGAAGATGAACGGAAAACCGTTCCTGATAATGCGTCCCATACCGAATAATCAGCGTTAACAGTAGCGCTGCGTACAGGATCACAATATCGCCAAACAAGAGGAGCGTTGACTTTCTCATGTATTCATACTACAATATTTTGAATGAAATGTCCATCCCGTTAGAAGTTGCCCTAACGGGTCATTGCCCACACTATGTCGAAAATCACAACACAGTTGCAACTTCTAACGGGATCCACTATTTTAGTCACCGGCGGAGCCGGATTCATTGGAAGCAATTTTATACGTCATCTCAAAAAAAGCCAGCCAAACCTGAAGATTATTAATTTTGATAAGCTGACGTATGCGGCACAGGTACGCGAAAACGTGATCAAAGGCGACATTGCAGATTTCAAAGCAGTCGCCAAAATTTTCAAAAAATATAAACCCGACTACCTTGTCAATTTCGCCGCCGAGACGCATGTTGACCGGAGCGTTCACGGCAAAGCAGATGTATTTGTAAAAACAAATGTCTACGGTGTTTTTACGTTGCTAGAGGCCTGCAGGAAATTTGGTATCAAAAAATACGTCCAAGTCAGTACTGACGAGGTCTATGGCGATGTCGAAGTTAATTCGAAGAAAACGTTTACCGAGGAATCAAAACTCTCGCCTAGCTCGCCATACTCCAGCACCAAAGCCGCGGGTGATTTGCTTTGCTTGAGTTATCATCGGAGTTTTGGTATTCCGGTGGTGATCACGCGCGGAAGCAACACGTATGGTCCCCATCAGTTTCCTGAAAAAATCATCCCCTTCTTCGTGAAGCGCATGCTTGCTGGCAATACGATGCCGGTATATGGCGATGGCAAAAATACTCGCGATTGGTTGTATGTAAAAGATCATTGCAGAGCGATTGAGTTGGTTCTAAAAAAAGGCAAGCCCGGAGAAATCTACAACATCAGTGCCGAAGAGTATCATACGAATATCGACATCGCTCGTCGCATTGGTGGAAAAATCGAATTTGTAGCCGATCGTCCCGGTCACGATCGCAAGTACGCGCCCGACAGCACAAAGATCCGCAAGCAGCTCGGCTGGAAACCGTTGGCGAAGTTTGACGAAGCGATGCAGGAAACGATAGAGTGGTATAAGAGACATCTATGAAGGGTATTATATTAGCTGGCGGGCTTGGGACACGGCTTCGCCCGTTGACGCTCATCACGAATAAGCATTTGCTTCCGGTCTATGACAAGCCGATGATTTTGTATCCGCTGAACACTCTCATTACATCAGGCTTAACTGAAATAATGATAGTATGCGGGCGGGAGTATGCCGGCGATTTTATGAATTTCCTCGGATCGGGCAAAGACTACGGCGTACGTATCTCGTATGCGTTGCAAGATCGCGATGACGGCGGGGTTGCCGATGCGTTGCGATGTGCAGAAGATTTTTCAGATGGAGACAGCGTTGCGGTGATTTTGGGAGACAATATCATCGAGCAAAAATTTGCCAAAGCTGTCAAACAATTCAAAAAAGGAGCTATGGGATTTTTCAAAGAGGTTCCCGACCCTGAGCGGTCAGGCGTCGCGGTGTTTAACAAAGACAAAAGCAAAATAATAAAAATCGAAGAGAAACCCAAAAAACCAAAGTCCAACTTTATCCAAATCGGTTTTTATCTGTTTGACGCGCGTTGTTTCGAGATCATCAAAACGCTCAAGCCTTCGGCGCGCGGTCAGTACGAAATCTCCGATATCCCCAATGATTACATCGGTCGCGGTGAGTTTGATTTTGAGTTTGTGAAAGGCTTTTGGTCAGACGCTGGTACGTTTCCATCGCTTTTTCATGCAACACAATGGGCACAGAAGAAATCATCAGCATAAAACCATGCAAGAAAGTGGCTACCAAGCACACCGATGGCACGCCGAACGGATGGTTGCTTGAAGTCCAAAGCGATCGCGATGGATTTACGGAAAAACTGCACGGACAAGTGTATCTTAGTGTTGTAAGCCCCGGCGTCGTCAAAGGCTATCACATCCATGCGGTTGCGACGTATCATGTGACGTGTATCAAGGGAAGGATCAGGTCAACTGTCTACAAAGATCGTACTCACAAACAAGAAATTGAGCTTGGCGACGGCGATTTTAAAACGATCAAGTACCCGCCCGGCTGTGCGCACCTGATTGAAAACATCGGCGAGGGTCAAGCGTACGTGCTCATTTACCGCTATCCTTCATGGAGTCCGGAGTTGAAAGAACAGCTCGATATACCGCCGGAAGAAATAGACTCGAAAGAATCATGGGAAAAAATACAAAAATTCGTATCGCAGTTTCGCTAGGAATCTTGCTGTTTCTGGCGGTACCAAACGTTCATGCCGATGTTGTTGGCGATCAGCATGCTTTTTCGATTGATCCGTCATACGACAGTCAGGGACGTTCGCAAATTACTGCAACACTGCGTCTCATTTCACAACGCGGATATTTTTACGTCGGCGACGATTACTGGTCAGAACTCAATCCTGCTTCGCGGGAGCAGCTGCGCAATCTCATGGACACGCTTGGGCAGGAATTTGATTCCCGCGTGTATCCGACCGAAACGGCATTTTTCGGATCGGAGCCGAATCCCGGGATTGACGGCGATCCGCGCATCACGTTTGTTCTAACGGCATTGCGATACAATGTCGGCGGGTACTTTGACAGTTCCCATGAATATTCAAAATCTCAAATTGCGCAATCCAACGAACGTGAAATGTTTTTCTTGAATACGTCTCAATTTACCGATGCGAACCGGCTTTTTTCATTTATCGCACACGAATTTCAGCACATGATCTCTTTCAATCAAAAGGAGAAACTGCGTGATGTATCAGATGATATTTGGCTCAATGAGCTTCGATCCGAATACGCGATCACGCTCATAGGATATTCAACGCCGTATGAAACTTCAAATTTAGGCAGACGTGTAGGATCGTTTTTACAACAACCGTCGGATAGCCTGACCGAATGGAAAAATCTTATCGGAGATTACGGACAAATCGCACTTTTGGGAGAATATATTGTCGAACACTGGTCTCCACGCGTCATTGCCAATACACTTGCCACGTCTGCTATCAGTATTCCAAGCATCAATGATGCGCTTGCGAAGGAAGGATTTCATGAATCATTTCGAGATATTTTTGAGGGATGGATGATTGCTAATGCTCTCAACGATCCTGCACTTGGTTCAAAATATGTATATACAAATCCCAATCTTGCAAACATTCGTGTTTCGCCCACGCAAACAATTTCAGATGTCAGTGACGCAGCAGTCATTTCAATCACTGCGAACATGAAAGACTGGGAACAGAGGTGGTATGATATTCGCGGATTTTTGCCCGGCAATAATCCTGTTTTAAAAATCACTTTTACATCTCCGACGAATTTCCCGATGCGTGTTCCCTATGTCGTTTTCAACCAAGATGGAACCTCGAGCGTGCACCTAACAACTTCCGCTACTCAAGAAATCGATATTCCCAATGTTGGAAATACTGTTTCCAGAGTGCTAGTGATGCCGTATCTTTCCAATAAGGTGCAGGACTTTTTGGCAGATGAGCCTTCCGTGAACGTATTGATACGGTTTGAGCGTGTTGCGGCAAGTGCTGTGCTTCATGAAGGAGATTTTATCCGCGCAACCGGAGATAAAGATATTTATATTATCAATGAAAACGGCTACAAACGCATCGTGTTGAGCCCGAAAATATGCTTGCAATACGGACACTTGGGTGCGCGCGGGTGCTTTGACGCCGTGCACGAGGTGACTATGACAGTCCGAGATTCATACACTACATCTCCATACTATACCAATGGCGAAACCGAAGACGGCGAAGTCTATCGTCTCGATGAAACAGGGGAGGACACTGCGCGTCTTGTCGACCTGCATACCAAACTGTATCAATTCCAAGTGGGTGTGTTTGATGCACGTTCAGTATTCCGAATTAACAATCTTGAGCAACACTCTTACTAATTAGAATTTATGAATATCCTTGTGACTGGTGGGGCGGGGTTTATCGGGAGTCATCTGTGCGATGCGCTGATTACGCGCGGCGACAATGTCGTGTGCCTCGATAATCTCTTCACCGGGAGCAAAAAAAATATCGAGCATCTTCTTGGCAATCCTAAATTTTCTTTTGTAGAAAAAGATATTATAGATGAAATTGTTTTTGATAACGTAAAGTTTGATCAAATCTATAACCTTGCATGTCCAGCATCTCCGATACACTATCAACAAAATCCAATTCGCACGATCAAGGCTAACACGATTGGGGTGATCAATGTTTTGGGGTTGGGACTCAAGCATGGTGCGCGCGTTTTACAGGCGTCGACTTCGGAAGTGTATGGAGATCCTGCCGAGCACCCACAGAAGGAATCCTATTTTGGAAATGTAAATACCATAGGTCCGCGCGCATGCTACGATGAAGGCAAGAGAGTGGCAGAAACGCTGTTCTTCGACTATCACCGGCAACATAAGATGCAGATTCGTGTTGCGCGTATCTTTAACACCTATGGTCCACGGATGGCACGTGACGATGGCCGTGTGATTTCAAATTTTATTGTACAAGCGATTGAAGGCAAACCGTTGACTATCTACGGAGAAGGCAAACAGACGCGTTCATTTTGCTACGTGTCGGATATGGTAGACGGATTGATCAAACTCATGAGCATCGAAGATTTTACCGGTCCGGTCAATCTGGGAAATCCCGATGAATATACTATGCTTGAAATTGCGGAGAAAATTATTTCACTCAACGGCTCAAAATCCAAACTTGAATTTCATACATTGCCGCAGGATGATCCTAAACAGCGCAAACCGGACATTGTGCTTGCAAAAGAAAAATTAAAATGGTCACCAAGTGTTTCGCTCGACGATGGATTACAAAAAGTTATCCACTTTTTTTCTGACAAATAATTTTATTTGATTTAAAATAGAAGCAGTGATGATAACAGGGTCGACTGTTGTCAGAAAAAAGATCTATAACAAAAAAATTATGGCAGCGAAAAAAAAGAAAGCGAAGAAAGCGAAAAAGCGCAGATAGTTCTCTTTTGGAACGTACGAAACCCGCCACTTGGCGGGTTTCGTTTTTAGTGCTAGGATATACACATGAAAATCATGTTGCACGGTACTGGCATTGAGCTTACGCAGAGCATCAAAACGCATGTGGAGAACAAGATTGGTTCTCTCGAGCATCTTTTGGATCCCAAACATGCCGATCTTGCCGAAATTCGCGTGGAAGTGGGGAGATCCACGGAACATCACCACAAAGGTCTTGTCTTTTATGCGGAGGCGAATCTTAAAATGGGTAAGGATTTTTTTCGCGCTACGGCGAATCATGAGGATCTGCATGCCGGCATCAACGTAGTACGGGATGAGTTGGAGCGCCAACTTCAAAAATATAAAACAAAACATGAGCCTATTCGGAAAGCTATTCGGTGACGCGAATCGTCGCACGATCAAGCGGTATGACGAAACGATTCGACGGATCAATGAGCTTGCCCCCGCGATGTCGGGGGTTGCTTCACTGTCTGAAAAAACAAAAGAATTCAAAGAGCGTCTTGCAAATGGAGAGGCGTTGGACGATCTAATTCCCGAATCATTCGCCGTTGTGCGCGAAGCCGCCACGCGTACCCTCAAACAGCGTCACTACGATGTCCAGCTCATGGGCGGTCTCGCTTTGCACTATGGCAACATCGCCGAAATGAAAACAGGAGAAGGCAAAACGCTTGTTGCTACGTTGCCTGCCTACGCGAATGCATTGTCCGGAAAAGGGGTACACGTGGTTACGGTCAATGATTATCTCGCACGCCGAGATGCGACATGGATGGGACATGTGTATCATGAGCTTGGATTGAGCGTGGCTTGTATCAACCACGAAGCAAGCTATCTCTACGATCCAAAGCATATCAGCGATGAACACATTGAAACGGAAAATTTCAAAGTTGAACACGAATTTTTAAAACCTATTACACGTCGCGAAGCATATGCCGCCGACATTACGTATGGCACCAACAACGAATATGGATTCGATTATTTGCGAGACAACATGGAATATTCGCTGGATCGCGTGGTGCAAAGCCGAGGGCACGCGTATGCGATTGTCGATGAAATTGACTCGATTTTGATTGATGAAGCGCGCACTCCACTTATCATTTCCGCACCCGATCAGGATTCCGGCAAGCTCTATGAGACGTTTTCGCGCATTGTTCCGCGCTTAGTGCAGGATGTAGACTTTACGGTAGATGAAAAACTCAAAGCCGTCTCCATCACCGAACCGGGTATCGAAAAAGTGGAGCAGATGTTGAACATTAAAAATATCTACGAAGAGGGAGGGGTACGATACGTGCATCATCTCGAGCAGGCACTTAAAGCAACCGTCCTGTTTCATCGCGACAAAGACTATGTGGTGAAGGACAATGAAGTTATCATCGTTGACGAATTTACCGGTCGTCTCATGCCCGGGCGACGATGGTCCGAAGGTTTGCATCAGGCGGTTGAAGCCAAGGAAGGCGTGCTGATCCAAAAAGAATCGCGCACACTTGCTACGATTACATTTCAAAATTATTTCCGTTTGTACAAAAAGCTTTCCGGTATGACGGGAACCGCGCAGACATCAGCGGAGGAATTCCACAAAGTCTACCATATCGATGTTGTGAGTATTCCTACCAACAAGCCGATGGTTCGGACCAATTTTCCTGACCGTATTTACAAAACGGAACAGGGGAAGGTCAAAGCCATCGTTCAAGAAGTCAAAGCACGCAATGCAACTGGACAGCCGGTGCTGATCGGGACCGTTTCAATCGCAAAAAATGAATTGCTCGCTGCTCATCTGAATCGCGAAGGCATCACCCATCATGTGCTCAACGCAAAAAACCATGAGCGTGAAGCGGAAATCCTTGCGCAAGCCGGTCGCCATGGCGCCGTAACTGTAGCGACAAACATGGCAGGACGTGGCGTAGACATCATTCTCGGTGGTAATCCACCGAGCCCCGAGGAAGCTCGAAGGGTTATAGATGTCGGTGGACTTCATGTTATCGGCACAGAACGTCATGAAGCCCGACGCATTGATGATCAGCTCCGAGGACGCGCTGGACGACAGGGCGATCCTGGATCATCCCAGTTTTTCGTATCGGCGGAAGATGATGTGGTGCGCATTTTTGGCGGTGATCGGATAAAAAATCTCATGGAGCGTCTTGGTGTCGCCGAAGATGAGGCTATCGAAAATAGTATGTTAAGTCGTGCGATCGAACAGGCGCAGTCAAAGATCGAAGGCAACAATTTCGATACCCGCAAATACGTCCTTGAGTATGATGACGTAATGAACAAGCATCGTACGGCGATGTATGCGATCCGAAATGATGCGCTCAAATCTGAAAGCGTGAAAGAGTTGATTAGCGGCTATCTTGGCGATGACCCCGAGAAAATCACTGAATATGAAAAACGCGAGCAAGAGCTTGGGGCTGAAGCTATGCGCAATCTTGAGAAGATGGTTGTCCTGCGCGTCATTGATGAATTGTGGGTGGATCACCTTGAGCAGATGGAGCACTTGCGCGATTCAGTCCGCCTACGCGCCTATGGTCAGCGCGATCCGCTCGTGGAATACAAAATCGAAGCGCAAAAGATGTTCAATGAACTTCAGGCAACGGTGCAATCTCAAATAGTAGGAATGATTTTCAAAGTTGGCGTGGTGAACCAGCCTCGCGTTACCGGTATGCAAGAAGGCAGGCAAGATCTTGAAGGTTCAAAGCCGACGCTTGCGGTCGGCTCCCCGACCCTGAAAGGCGTCGGGGCCGCTCAATCAATGATGCAGCAGTCTGATCAACGCGCCCAGACTCCCGTTACATCCGACAAAATAGGTCGCAACGACCCATGCCCATGCGGTTCCGGCAAAAAGTACAAAAAATGCGGTCTTATCAACGCCCCCGAGCATAAAAAATAAAAATGTGTGATATAATACCAATATGATACCTTTGAAAGTCCTCTTTGTGGCAACCGAAGCGGCGCCGTTTATGAAGGTCGGCGGTTTGGGCGAGGTGATGTTCTCATTGCCGGTGGCGTTGCGTCAGCTTGGGCACGACGCGCGCGTTATGATTCCGCGCTATGCGTCCATTGATACGACAAAATTTCCTATGACTATGGTCAAAGAGGGTTTGCAAGTTCCGAGTGGTTACGAACAACCCGTGATTTGCAATGTCAAAGCGCTCGACCACGCTTTTTTTCTGGAAAATCAGGAATACTATGAAAAGCGCGCCAATGTCTACGGTTATGATGATGACGCGGTCCGGTGGGCGCTTTTGTGCAGAGGGACGATCGAGTTCATTCGCGCCAACGAGGAATGGCGTCCCGATGTGATCGTGGCGTGTGATTGGCAAGGAGGGTTGTTGCCGAACTACATTGATCATCAATACAAAGACGATCCGATCATTTCAAAAATTCCCGTCGTGTTTTCGATCCACAATCTTTTTTATCAGGGGATGTTCGACCACAATTTTGTCAGTGAAATGGACTACGATGACGGCCAGTCCGAAATACCCGCTTTCAACAATCCACGCCTGTTGAAAATCAATTTTATGCGTCGCGGGATCATGCATGCGGATGTGGTGAATACCGTCTCACCCACCTACGCGAAAGAAATTACCACGCCAGAATACGGCGAGCGCCTCGATGCTTTGTTACAGGAGCGACGATCGCGTCTCTTCGGCATTCTCAACGGACTGGATTATGAAAAACACAATCCTGAAACCGATCCGCACATTGATGCTCACTATAGCGCAAAGAAACTTTCAAAACGGGAAAAAAACAAGTTCGCCCTTCGCCAGCGGTTCAATCTTCCGCAACCCGGTCCAGATCAGGAAGACTTGCCGATCTTAGCCATTGTTTCTCGGTTAAGCGAGCAAAAGGGACTTGATCTGGTGCAGGAAATAATAGACCCCATGCTTACCAATACCTCGTTTCAACTTGTGGTTTTGGGGACCGGAGACTCGAAATATCTGAGCTATTTCCAAGAGCTTGATAAAAAATACCCCGCCGTCGCGGCGCACCTTACCTATGATGACGTACTACCGCATTTGATCTATGCCGGAGCTGACGCGATACTGATTCCGTCAAAATATGAGCCATGCGGGCTTACGCAAATGGAGGCGATGCGGTATGGTGTGATTCCGATCGTACGAAAAACCGGCGGACTTGCTGATAGCGTCGAAGACTATCATCCTCGTACGCAGAATGGTACAGGATTTGTATTTGAGAACTACACCGACTACGCCCTCTACGGCGCCGTAGTGCGCGCACTCGAAGCATATAAGTATCCGAAAGTTTGGGCGGGTTTGCAAAAACGCGCGATGGCTGCTGATTTTTCATGGACCAAATCCGCGCAGGAATACCTCACGCTGTTTCATCGTGCACTCGTATTTCATACACAAAGCGGAGCCAACGAGTAACACAGGCACATGTACTGGGCAAACTTTCTTCATTTTTATCAGCCACCGACGCAAAAGCCCTATTGGATCCACAAAATCACCGCTGAAGCATATCGGCCGATTTTACAGGGACTCAAAGCGCATCCCCAGAGCAAGGTTACGCTCAATATCAACGGCGTTTTACTTGAACTCCTCGATACGTACGGCGAACACGACATCATTGATCTGTTTCGGGATTTGCTTGCATCGGGTCAGATCGAGCTGACGGGAAGCGCCAAGTATCATCCGCTTCTGCCGTTTCTTCCGCGCGAGGAAGCGATTCGACAAATTCAGCTGAACGAAGCGACGCTCATAAAATATTTTGGCGATGCGTGGAAGCGCAAGGGGTTTTTCCCGCCCGAGATGGGATTTACCAAAGAGGTCGGTCTGTTGGTGCGCGAGCTTGGGTATCAATGGATTATCGTGGATGAGCTTTCCTGTCCCGCGAATATGCGTCCGATTGACTATAGTAAGCTCTATACTCTTACGGGTGTGGATGACTTCCTTATACATTTTCGGGAACGGCGCATGAGCTGGGTGATTTTATCGGGGCAAGTTGGGACAGGAAATTTGCTCATCGAGAGCTTGGGTGAACGTTTTAAAAACAACGAGTATCTCCTGACAGCCATGGACGGAGAGACGTTTGGTCATCACCGCCCGGGTCTTGAGCAACTTCTTTTTGAGCTCTATGAATATCGCGGACTTACCAACATACTCATCTCCGATCTTCCAACGTATTTTACGGGTCGTACCACCGTTGACCCGGAGTCGTCTACCTGGGCGCTCATGGAAAAAGACCTTCAAGCCCACAAACCGTTTGCACGATGGCGCGACGATGACAACAATATCCAGCGTACGCAATGGGAATTGACGAGTCTTGCCATACAAGCTGCTAAGCAAGCCGATCAACATGATCCCGGCTATGCCGAAGCTCGTGGGATACTTGATCAGGCGTTACATTCAGATCAATACTGGTGGGCGTCGGCGCGTCCGTGGTGGAGCATTGAAATGATCGAGCGGGGCGCCAAAGATCTTACGCGTTCCGTCAATACCATGCCGGGAGTTTCCGAAGAGACTAAAACAAAAGCCCGCCACCTCTACCAAGCTATTGTATATACCGCGTTTGACTGGCAGAGAGAGGGGATCGTGGACCAGCTTTCGCATCAGGAGGACGAGGACATCCGTCAGCGTACAGATGTCAGTATGCCGAAGCTTCCCAAAGCGGAAATCGACAAGATGATCAATCAGCTTGACCAAGAGATGCAGGCTGTCGCTAGTCGGCAAGAGTATGAGCGTGCCGCGCAGATCCGCAACCGTATCGCTGAACTTCGCCGATACGCTTCTGAAACGGCGGGGACGTCGTTTACTGATGAAGGAAAAAAAGAGTGGGGATAAGTCGTTTGCAATAAAAGTTTTTTATGTGGTAAGATATACCTATGGCATTTTCAATAAAAATGAACGCAGAGGATTTGCAGAAACAGATTCAGGGATATGATACGCTTGGTATCAAGTCGAGCCGTGGCATTTCCGCCGCGTTGATCATGTTTTCTGTCGTCATTACGGTGCTATTGATCGTATTCAAGATCTTGGAGTCGGCGGCATTGATCGAGGTATTGATCATGGTGGGGCTTGCATATTTTGTGTACAAAGGCAAGCGCTGGGCGATCATCACGATCATGGTTCTATGGACAATTGAAAAAGCCTTGCAGGTGATCGGAGGCGGATCAATTATTGCGATTGCGTGGTGGGGAGTATTTATGTATTTTTTCTATCGAGCTCTTCAAGTTGAAAACGCCCGAAAACAAATCACCCCCGCCTAAGCGAGGGTGATTTTTAAGAGAGGCTTATACGGCTACGGCGCGTTGGACGTTTACTGCATTGAGTCCCTTGGGGGAATCGGCAGTTTCAAACGTGACGGCATCGCCCTCTTTGAGTTCGTCAAACGTGACACCGACGCAGCTGTTGCTGTGGAAGAAAACATCCTTGGGAAGTTCTTCCGACGCGATAAAGCCGAATCCTTTGTCCGTGACGAGCTTTTTGATCGTTCCTGTCATAGATAGATAGGTTAAAACTATTAATTACAAATAGAAAAATGACCACTTCTTCACTTTGTAAGTCAAGTATACTACGTCTCTTTTCATTTGTCAATAGTATGTACTGGCAGGGTACATCGGTAACACTTTGTGATGTTGATTATGAAATTGT
>CAYHEP010000014.1:0-21931 GCA_964355775.1 uncultured Candidatus Saccharibacteria bacterium
ACCTCGCTCCTCCGCTTGAGGTAACGCTCGAGCGCGGTCTTGAAATCATGCAAGATGACGAGTACCTAGAGGTTACTCCAAAAAACATTCGACTTCGCAAGCAATTTTTGACTGAAAACGACCGCACGAAGGCAAAACAATAAGATTTTTTAAAAAAACTCCCGAAAGGGAGTTTTTTGTTGCGACTTGAAATCCGAAGAGAGAGAGAGAGTAGATTAGGGCTTGAAAAGGAGGATGCCATGCATTGGAATGATGCAGATGCAGCGATGCGTACCGCTAACGTGGCGTTCAGCAATGCGAAGGGTCGTGGGATCATTCTCGTCATTCGGCGTACTTCTACGAGAATCATGCGGGCGGAAATCTGCATGATGACCATTCAGAACGATACGTCCGAGGGCGAGACGGCGACCTCACGTATCCACGAAGATTCGATGTTCACTGATCGGGAGGGAATCCTGATCGAGGACATCGTCAAGATCGTTTTCGTCTCGGACGAGCGTTTGGCGAAGGTTCTTCGTGGGTGCGATGAAATGTTTGGACTCTAGTTCCCCCCACGCTACCCAAGAAAGGAGCAAGCGTGGAACACAAAGCACTTGAATAGCTCGAGTATTTTGCACCAGCCGCCCCGCATCACGGGGTTTTTGGTTACCAATGTGCCGAGGCCTTGCCTCGGCAAGTGCGAAAGTGTGGTATAATAAATCATGGCGATTCGACCGTATACGTTTTCTGTTGGAGAGTATTATCACGTCTACAATCGTGGAACAGAAAAGAGAGCTATCTTTTTAGATCGTTTTGACAGAGCAAGGTTTTTGATACTCTTGTACATTTGCAATAATAGGGATTCGATCCTTTCTCGAGAAATTATTGAGGATCGACCTTTTGAAACCGAACGCGGAAAACCGCTCGTGGATATTGGTGCATACTGTCTCATGGGAAATCATTTTCATCTGTTGCTTCACGAAAAAGTTGAAAACGGCATCAGCACTTTTATGCAAAAATTGTCTACCGCATACGCGATGTACTTCAATCGGAAACGGGAAAGAACGGGTGGATTATTTGAAGGAAAATTTAAGGCAAAACACTCTGCGGACGATGATTATCTAAGATATTTGTTTGCCTATATTCACCTCAATCCCGTAGAGCATATTGAACCAACTTGGAAAGAAAGAGGAATTAAAAACATGAAACGAGTGGAAACATATCTTGCGAATTATGTGCACTCAAGCTATCCTGATTACATTGGAGTACAGCGATCGGAAGGAGTCATTTTGAATCGAAATGCTTTTCCGGATTATTTTTCGAAAAAGAATAGTTTTCGTTCCTTTGCCGAAAGTTGGCTGGAATTAAAACCCTATCATGAAGAAATGTTCCCATCGGATGACAAACAAATCCAACCAATCGACTTTTAGAGTCTGCTGAGGCCTTGCCTCGGCAATGCCGAAAGTGTGGTATAATATGAACACGCGATGATCCCCAACAACGCAAAAATCGTTTTTAGAGGTATACTCTTTGATGTATATCAGTGGCAACAGGAGATGTTTGATGGCACGTTCAAGACATTTGAGCGTTTACGGCGCAAGCCGAGCGTGACGATTTTGCCGATCACCGGCGATTGGAAGATCATGTTGTGTGAAGAGGAACAACCGAGCCGGGGCAAGTTTTTGAGTACGCCGGGGGGACAGATAGACATGACTGATCCGAGTCCCGAAATAGCAGCGGCACGCGAGCTCCTCGAAGAAACCGGACATGAGGGAAATCTTGAGTTGTGGATAGAAACACATCCCTACGGCAACAAAATTGACTGGACCGTGCACAACTACATTGCCCGCGATATCCGCAAAGTGGCCGAGCAGCGGCTCGATGCCGGCGAGCGCATCACGATCCGCCTCGTGGATTTTGATGAATTCGTCGAAATCGTTTTACATAATGAAAACTTCCGCAATGTCGAGCTCACGCTTGCTGTAATGAACGCTTTGCGAAAACCCGGAGGTCTGGACGAACTCAAAAAACTTCTGCTAGGATAAGGACAGGAGGAAGCCGCCATGTGGCTGGTCAGGCGGATTCATACGGGCGAGATTTACCGAGTACATCACGAGATTTGGAGAGGCGGATACCTTCGCGGTGTTCGTTTCCTCGTCTTCGAAGATGTCTCGGGCGAGCACCTCGCCCAATGCTTCGAGCTTGTTCTTCAGTCCCTCCCGCCGCCGTGAGGTGGTGGCGGGAGGTGCAGTATCTTTATGATCAAACTTTTCCCAAAATTCGCTATTACTTTTTTTATTTTGGCTGGTTTTGTTTTACTCCTAACACCTAAAACCTTTTGGCCTAGTTACTATGATTTGCCGTACATGGGGTGGGCGGCGCTGGTGTGCGCGTTGGCGATTTTTTTGATTCCCGAGCAGTTCAAGACACCGCTCGCTCTGATTTTATTTCTCAATGCTTCCGGCGACTTGGGTCTCTACGAGTTGTATCGCTACGGCTTTGAGTACGACAAAGTCATCCACTTTGTGTCGCCGTTGATCGCGACACTGGCGCTCGCGAGGGTCTACGGAATCCGAAAAGCCATCACGATCGTGATTTCGTGCGCGTTTGCGTGGGAGCTGTTTGAGTTTTTATCTGATGCAATCATCAAGACGCATTTGTTTGGGGTCTTCCGACAGCACGTGTGGTCGGACACGGCGGGAGACCTTGCGATGAACGGCGCAGCGGTAGGTGTGGCAATGCTATATCACAGAAGGCGCAGTGGTGGTTTATTGGGTTGAATTACGGACTCTTGCTTGTTGGATATCTTTTGGTATAATGTGAAATATGGATAAAACAACGAAAGCATATTTGGATAAGAAGTTTGATGCCATCGATAAGCGCTTTGATGGTGTTGATAAGCGTTTCGAAAGTATCGATAAGAAATTTGAGAGCGTTGAGAAGAATTTGTCAGCAAAAATTGACGATCTTAATGATCGGACGGCACGTGGATTTCGTGATATGGAATCTCGCCTCGACGTAAAGACCCGTGTCGAAAAACTCGAACGCAATTACGAAAAAGTCAGAGAAGCTTTGCACCTCTCGGCGTAAGGTGCTTGAAAAAACCTCCGAAACTGCTATCATTATGGAATCATGGATCCCGTTAGAGGCAGCCCGAACGGGTCCAAAGGACAAAGCGTCAGAAATATAACTGTAATCTTGGTAGCTACGACTTGCTTATATCGTGAGTTGTTACTGCCTCTAACGGGATGGAAGGTCCTGTCATTTCAATTCACGCCGAAACGCTATTCCACATCGGGTCGTTTTCGGTAACCAACTCGATGCTGTTGGCGTTTGTCACGCTGGTTATTTTTAGCATGTTTGCGTTGGCAATTCGTACGCGCATACGTCTTGTTCCCGGAAAAATCCAAAATATCTTCGAAACGATCGTGGATGCGTTGCTAGGTCTCATGGAGTCGGTGTTCGGAAGTCGTGCCAAAGCCGAGCAGTACTTTCCGCTCATTGCCACGATTTTTCTTTTTATTATGATTTCCAATTGGCTTGGACTCCTGCCGGGCGTGGGATCGATCGGATTGCTTGAAATTAAAGATGGTCATGCGGAGCTTGTGCCACTCTTTCGCGCACCGGCGGCGGATTTGAACTTTACGATTGCCCTTGCCATTGTTTCGGTCTTCGCAACAAATCTGTTCGGTATCCTGGCGATCGGATTTGTGAAGCATTTCAAAAAGTTTTTCAATGCCCAAAAGCCGTTTCCGATCATTTCATTTGTCGGCATCCTTGAGTTTATCTCTGAATTTGTTAAGATTGTTTCATTCTCCTTCCGGTTGTTTGGCAACGTGTTTGCGGGCGAGGTACTGCTGGTTATCATTGCATTCCTCGTGCCGTATTGGTTTCCGGCATCGGTGCCATTTTTGTTTTTGGAATTGTTCGTGGGATTTATGCAGGCGTTTATTTTTTCAATGCTTACCATGGTGTTTATCGGCATGTCGGTTGTCGAACATGGGGAAGAACATAGTCAATAATTAATAGAGTGTTGTGGTGTCGTGTATCGCACAAGCGATACGGTGGGCCCGAAGGCACACAAACGAATATTATAACATCGTAAAAGTATGGAAGCAGAAGTAGTAAAATTATGGGCGGTCGCGATCGTCATGGCGTTGGGCACGGTTTGTCCCGCTATTGCTATCGGTATGATCGGCAAGAATGGCGTGGATTCTATCGGACGCAATCCGGAAGCGGCGTCAAAAATCCAGACAGCCATGATTTTGTCAATCGCCTTTGCCGAAGCCATCGCCATTTACGCGCTGGTCGTAGCTTTGATCTTGAAATTCGTCTAGAATGTCAGCATTACTTGAAACATTAGGTATCAACGGAAAACTGCTCTTGGGGCAGATGCTTAATTTTTTAATAGTGCTTTTGGTTTTGCGATGGGCGGTGTACAAGCCGTTGCTTGCCATGATGAAAAAGCGTCGCGAACGGATTGAATTCGGTATTCAAGGCGCTGAAGAGGCGGACCGTCGGCTTACGCAGGTGGATGTCGAAAGCCAAGAGCGTTTGCGCAAAGCCGATGCCGCCGCGCTTGTCGTTGTCAAAGACGGCGAAGACATGGGCAAAAAGCGTTTTGCCGAGATTGTGCATGGCGCGGAAGGCAAAGCTGACCATTTATTAAAAGAGGCCGCCGCGCTTTCAAAACGAAAAGAGCAGGAAGAGATGGAGCGTGTCATGAAGGATGCCCAAGGTATTATCAAGGAAGCGTTGATAAAAACAGTCGAATTGGATCCGAAGCATATCGATGAAAAGTTAATCGACAAGGCTATCCATGCGATATAACGTTCAGGATTACGCCAAGGCATATGTGGCAACCAAGCCTGCTTCGGCCGATTTTTTGAGAGTTGTACAGAAGAATGGGGATTTTTCAAGATTGGATAAAATTGTTGATACAATAGAGAGTCTTGTGACCAGAGAAGCGGGCGGACGGATGATTCACTTGGAATTTGCAAGAGAGGTTGACGGAATGGAAAAATTTCAAAAAAAGTTTAGCGCCAAAGATAACATTCGCGTTTCGATCAATCCATCACTGATCGCGGGAGTGCGGGTCACGATAGACGGATCAAAGGAATTGGATGAAAGTTTTAAAAGAAAAGTAAATCAGTTATTCATATGAGCTACGAAATCATAGAAAAACTTAAGAAAGACATCGCGGGGTATACGCACAAGGCGGGGTTTGAGGAGGTTGGGATGGTGGTGGAGACGGGGGATGGCATTGCCAAGGTCAGCGGACTTCCCAAATGTTTGAGTCAGGAACTGCTCGAAATAGAAACGGCTTCTGGTAAAGTTTCGGGCGCGGCGTTTAACCTCGAAGAAAACTTTATCGGTGTTGTTGTCTTAGGTGACTCCGAATCCATCAAAGTCGGTGATCGTGTTCGTACTACCGGAAAAGTCCTTTCCATCAAAGTTGGCGATGAAATGATTGGCCGTGTGGTGGATCCGCTCGGAAAGCCCCTGGATGGTAAGGGAGTGATTGGTGCCAAAAATGACTACCTCATCGAGCGCATTGCGCCATCTGTCGTAGAGCGCAAATCCGTCGACACGCCCGTGCACACCGGTATCAAAGTCATCGATGCCATGATTCCCGTGGGCCGCGGTCAGCGCGAACTCATCATCGGTGATCGTCAAACCGGCAAAACCACGATCGCGATCGATACGATTTTAAATCAGAAACAAGATCCGGGTCGAAGACAGATGGTTTGTATTTATGTCGCCATCGGTCAGAAAAACTCCAAGATCGCCCAGTTGGTGCGCAAGCTCGAAGATGCCGGTGCAATGGAGTATACCGTCGTCGTCTCCGCGCCTGCTTCCGTCGCGGCTCCGCTTCAATATCTCGCACCTTACGCCGGATGCGCGATCGGGGAATATTTTATGGATCAAGGCAAAGATGCCCTGGTGATCTATGATGATTTGAGCAAGCACGCCAATGCATATCGTCAATTATCACTTCTCTTGCGCAGACCGCCAGGTCGTGAAGCATATCCGGGCGATGTGTTTTACTTGCACTCAAGACTTCTCGAGCGTGCGGCGAAGCTCGACGATGCTCATGGAGGCGGATCATTGACTGCATTGCCCATCATCGAAACCCAGCTGGGAGATATTTCCGCGTTCGTCCCGACCAATGTCATCTCCATTACTGACGGACAGATCTTCTTGGAATCAGATTTGTTTAACCAAGGCGTACGTCCCGCTATCAATGCCGGTTTGTCAGTATCCCGCGTAGGTTCCGCCGCGCAGACCAAAGCCATGAAAAAAGTGGCCGGCAAGATCCGTCTTGAACTCGCGCAGTTTCGTGAACTACAGGCATTTGTGCAGTTTGCTTCCGACCTGGATGAAAACACTAAGCGTCAAATCCGCCGTGGACAGCTCATGGTAGAGATCCTCAAGCAGACCGATGGCGAGCCGTTGCCGTTTGAAAAAGAAGTTGTCATCATCTACGCGGCTATTAATGGATATTTTGATAGTATTGAGTTGTCAAAAATCAGAGAGACAGAAGCCAAGCTGCATGACTATATGTCCAAACTCCACTCCGCCATCCTCGAATCCATCGCCACGACCAACACCCTCGACGAAGCAAATGAAGCGAAACTGAAATCGGCGCTGGAAGCGTTTTCCGCCAGAGGCGGATCCGCCAGTCCGGAAGGCGGAAAGAGGGATCTGAAATAAATGGCATCTCTCCAACAAATACAATCCAGACGCAAAGCAGTCAAAAATATGAGTCAGAATTTGCGCCTAGTACCGTCATAAAATAATACAAGCCGTCTAGATCCAACGGGCGGCTAGGTAGCAGCACTGTCAGGGGCAACTCGCTATCGAAATGGTACTGGCCATAATCCAGACCTCTGACCACGGGAGATAGGAAACAGTTTTTGGATCAAGCTGGTCTCCCGTGGGACATAAAAGATATTTGAAAAATAAGTTATAATATGCTAGGATTTGCTCATGAAAAAGAACTTAGTTAAAAAAGTTTATTCGTACTCTGTCTTTTATGAGTCTGCTGAAGAGGGAGGCTTTGTTGCTCGTGTGCCGGCACTGCCAGGGTGCCATACGCAAGGGGAGACGCTTGAGGAGGCCGAGAAAAACGCAAAAGAAGCCATTGAGCTATATATCGAAAGTCTTAGTGCTCACAATGAACCCATTCCGGAAGAGCGACGTTCATTTCATAGTAAAATACAAATTCCAGTCGTGGTCAATTCCGCTCATGTATGAGTATTATCCCCGCGCTTACTGCTACCAAGGTTATTCGGGCATTAAAGCGTGCCGGATTTGTTGAAGATCGTCAGAGAGGAAGTCATATGATCTTGATACACCCAACTACAAAAGCTCGCACGGTGGTCCCCGTTCATTCCGGCAAAACAATCAGCCGTTCGCTTCTCCATGATATTGTTGTTGTCGATGCGAAACTAACGATGGATAATTTTTTGAAATTATTATGATGGAAAACTTGACGCCACAATCAAACCCTTCCCAAGCCCCCGGACCGAAGTGGTCGCATATTTTGATTCCGCTGGTTGTGTTGGTTTTACTTGTCATCGGTTATGGCGTTTTGGCAAAAAACAACAACTGGTGGCCACATACTACGACCACAGGCATCAATACTTCAAACTGGATAAAAGATATGAACTCTGGTTTTGAGTTTACCTATCCATCCTCTTATCATTTATATCGCAGAAATGATATTCCTGCCCTTGCTAATTATGACGTAGATAAAATTGAGAATCTTCCACAAAATGGGGTTGTGATCCAGATTTGGCATGGTGATGACAACTCTTTAGATACAAAAAACCTTACTCCGGTACACTTAGGTATCTTCCGCTACAGATTTGAAGTGGTTGAATATCCATATCAGGGTACTGTTGTTTATTATACAGGGAAACCTTATCGCCAGGTTACAGTTACTGGAGAAAACCACGATAAGCAAACTGTAGAAACAATTCTTTCTACATTTAAATTTATGGACTAACCATGGCATCCCTACAGCAAATACAATCCAGACGCAAGGCAGTCAAAAACGTTGGCCAGATCACCAAGGCCATGGAGGTCGTTGCGGCGACGAAGATGCGCAAATCGCAAGAGAAGGCTTTGCAGTCTCGGCCGTATGCGTACAAGGCGTTGGAGCTACTTGATAGGATGCTTTTATATGCGCCTTTAAAATCTGACTTGGTCAAAGGCAGAGAAGTCAAGAAAACACTTATAGTCATTATGACATCTGACAGAGGATTGATCGGGTCTTTTAATACTCAAGTTTTGCGGGAAGCGGACAAGTTTGTCACCAAAGATGACTTGGTCGTTACCATCGGGCGCAAAGCTACTATTTATGCAAATAAAAGGGGACTAACGAGCGTTCAAAGCTACGAAGGTTTTGGAGAATATATTTTGCCAAGCGAAATTGGCCCGCTGACAGATTTTATAGTAGAAGGATATAGAGAAGAGACGTGGGATCGGGTCGTGGTACTTTCCACGCATTTTCGCACGACGCTCAAGCAGGATGTCATCAAGCGTGATATATTGCCGTTGGATCTGGAACGAGTTCGTGAGATTGCAAATACGATTGTGCCTGATTTTAAAAATAGTATAGATAAGGATGTCGAGTATATTTTTGAGCCTTCGCCCGAGGAAGTGCTTGATGCGCTCCTCCCGCATCTGGTGAGGATGGAGATGTACGATGTAGTGCTCGAGGCCAATGCCTCGGAACACTCCGCGCGCATGGTAGCCATGAAGACCGCAAGCGACAACGCCGTTGACCTTTCGCAAGTATTGACGCTAGAATACAATAAAGTCCGCCAAGCAAACATTACCAGAGAAATTATAGAAATAACCAGCGCACAAAGCGCAAAATAAAACTATGAATACAGGCACAATCACACAAATCATCGGACCCGTTATCGACGCAAAGTTTCCGGAGGATGCTATGCCGGCGCTTTACAATGCGCTTGAAGTGGATAGCAAAGAGGGGAAGCGGGTGTTTGAAGTAGCCAAGCACTTGGAGCCGGGGATCGTGCGTGCGATCGGTTTGACCTCGACCGACGGTCTGGCTCGTGGCGCCGAAGTGACTGATACGGGCAAGCCGATTTCGGTGCCGGTTGGTCCGCAGGTACTCGGCAAGATTTTTAATGTATTTGGCGACACGCTCAACGAAGATAAGCCAACCAAATTTGAGAAAAGATGGCCGATTCACCGTGCCGCGCCATCGCTCGAAAACCAGTCTGACAAAGTGGAGCTCTTTCAGACCGGTATCAAGGTCATTGATCTACTCGCGCCATTTATCAAGGGCGGCAAGATTGGGCTTTTTGGTGGAGCCGGTGTAGGAAAGACAGTTTTGTTGAAGGAATTGATCCGCAACGTCGCTGAAGAATCCGGCGGTGCATCGGTTTTTGCCGGAGTCGGAGAGCGTACCCGTGAAGGAAATGATCTCTATGCCGAAATGGTGGAGGCAAATGTTATGGACAAAACTGCTATGGTGTTTGGTCAGATGAACGAAGTTCCCGGAGCCCGCTTGCGCGTGGCACTTTCCGCGCTCACCATGGCTGAATATTTCCGCGATGAAGAACACAAAGACGTTTTGCTTTTTATCGACAATATCTTCCGCTTTTCTCAAGCCGGCTCTGAAGTATCTACCTTGCTGGGTCGTGTGCCATCTGCTGTGGGATATCAGCCCACGCTGGCCACTGAAATGGGACAACTCCAAGAGCGTATCACCAGCACCAAAGATGGCTCCATTACTTCCGTGCAAGCCATCTATGTGCCGGCCGATGACATCACTGATCCGGCACCGGCAGCGACGTTTGCACACTTGGACTCCACGATCGTCTTGTCCCGCGCGCTGACCGAAATCGGTATCTATCCGGCCGTGGATCCGCTTTCTTCAAATTCGACCGCCCTTGACCCCAAGATCGTCGGTGAAGATCATTACGAGACGGCGCAGGCCGTCAAGCGCATCTTACAGCGCTACAAAGAGCTTCAAGACATTATCGCGATCCTGGGTATGGAAGAGCTGTCGGATGACGACAAGCGCACCGTCAACCGCGCCCGCCGTATCCAAAAATTCCTCTCCCAGCCGTTTTACGTCGCCGAAGTGTTTTCCAACATCCCCGGCCAGTACATGGCCCTTGAAAAAACCATTCAGGATTTTAAAGACATCATTTCGGGTAAGCATGACGACAAGCCCGAGGAGTTTTTTTACATGAAAGGGAGTTTGGCATAAAGGAATTTTAAATTACAAATTATAAATTTTAATTAAAATTTAAAACTTAAAATTTAAAATTATGAAACTCCAAGTAACGTCGTTAAAAGGCATAGAGTATGACGGAGATATAAAGTCTCTGAATATCAAGACGACCAGTGGCGAGATCACCATCCTTGATCATCATTTGCCGCTCGTGACCGTCCTGCAAAAAGGCACCGCGCACATCATCGATACCAAAGACAACAAAAAAGACATCGCCATCACCTCCGGCTTCCTCGAGGTCTCTCCCACCAACACCGTCAATGTGCTGATCGATTGAGGTGTGAAACACCTCAATACTGGACAGAACACCTTTTTGGTGGTAATTTTACGTTGCCTAAACGGCACGAATGGAGGTGAGGTCGTGCTCGTGCGTGTTTTCCATTTTCACGTGACAGGGCAGTGGGTTCTCGTGTACCCAGAGGGAGAGAGGGGGGGTACCGAGATCCTCACGGGCCCCTACCGAGGGGTCACCACGTAGTTCAACCAGCCGAGGTCGCCGTACTATGTGGCGAACCGGAAAATTGGGGACGAGCCGGCCGTCCCTAGCAATACTATGCAAACACTCAAGACATTTTTCAAAAAAGAGATATTCGCTGAAGTGGTGATGCCGACCAAGCCATCATCAAAAGTGGTGATTATTTGCGATGGTATGCCGAGCGTTCCGTCGAAACGGATGTTGCTGGAATTTTTTGCCAAGAAAGGTTACTGTGCCATCCATGTTCGCTATCGTGGTAGTTGGGAGAGCCATGGAAAATTTCTCGAAGTTTCTCCCGACCGAGACATTCTCGATGTGATTGATGAGTTGCCAAAGGGATTTACTGATCTTTGGACGAAGAAGAACTACAAACTCCACCCGAAGGAGACTATTTTATTGGGGACGAGCTTCGGCGGTCCTGCGGCGATCCTCGCGTCCCGCGATGCGCGCGTGACAAAAGTCATTGTCATTGCTCCGGTCGTCGACTGGAAGCGCGACGGCAAGAAAGAGCGGATGAAAGATTTTATTCCGTTTATGCTCGAGGCTTACGGCATGGCATACCGGACAACAAAGAAAAACTGGAGCAAGCTCTTGAATGGTGGTTTTTATTCTCCGATGGCTCTCGTACAAACACTGGATGGATCAAAACTTTTCATACTGCATGCGAAAGACGATGATATTGTACCGTTTCGACCAGTCGCGCAATTTGCGAAAAAGACCGGCGCGACATTTGTTGCTCTCAAAACAGGCGGACATCTCAGTAGTTCGATGATCATGGAACCAAAGATATGGAAAACAATCTCAAGATTCTTGCGGTCATAGGTATATTTTTGTTGGGTTTCTTGACCTCCGCAGTAATTTTTAATAAAGAACCACCAGTTTCGCCGGCTTTGATAGAGCCTCAAACTTCTTCAACGCTCATAGCATCGAGTTCACCACCGCCTGATCAGATTACGGTCAAACGCGTCATAGACGGCGATACGATCGAGCTTTCAAATGGCGAAAAAGTGCGTTACGTTGGCATAGATACGCCCGAGAGCGTGGATCCGCGCAAGCCAGTGCAGTGCTTTGGAGTGGAGGCGTCAAAGCGGAACAAAGAGCTTGTTGAGGGTAAAGCCGTTCGCCTCGAAAAAGATATTTCTGACCGTGATCGCTATGGACGGCTGTTGCGTTTCGTATACATAGACAATGTTTTTATAAATCTTGAATTAGTGAAACAAGGCTACGCGCACGCCTATGACTATCCGCCGGATATTTCAAAGGCAGAATTGTTTCGACAAGCAGAGGCGGAGGCGCGCACAGCTGGACGTGGATTGTGGAGTGGCTGTCCTACATTGAGCGGTGAAACCGCTAAATCGGCAGAAGCGGTTTTACCGCTTGCGATTCCAGACTCCGCTTGCACGATCAAAGGCAATATCAGCTCATCAGGAGAAAAAATTTATCATTTGCTTGGATGTGGATCGTACACCAAGACTTCCATCGACACTGCACGCGGTGAGCGGTGGTTTTGTTCGGAGCAAGAAGCGCACGATGCGGGATGGCGCAAAGCCGGCAATTGTTGATATACGGGGTTGACTTGACACAAAACTAGGAGTAGTATCCAAAACAACGAGACCTAAGGACCCTCGTGTAGCGTTTTCGCCCACGCCAGCCACTGTTACACGAGGCTGGAAGATTAACTTTAGCTCGAAGGGGAGTATAATGAAACTTCCTGCGACGCTCGTTGTCAACGAACTCCTGCCGGTCGGACCGACCGGCGCGCACCAGATCTCCGGGCTGTGGAATGGGGGGACTCCGGCACGGAGCGTGCTCACGCTCCTTGATTTCCTCAGGATTTTCATCCTCGCTCGGACGGCCAATGTGGTGGCCGAGCTCAAGGATGGGATCCTCTCGGTCAAGAAGACCATCGAGGATCCGCTGTTTGATCTCACACCGGCGCAGGCTTTCTTCGTGGCTTGCATCCTGCAGATGAGGGGGGAGCCGGTGCAGGTGAGGGGCATCGCCGCCGCGATTCAGGCGGCACGTTACGGGACGGCCTTTCCCGAGGAGGAGGCGATGGAGGTCGCCCGACTGGTGGCGCTGTTCAGCCGTCAGCACAGGCTGGTGGCCAACCCGCTCCTCACGCGGGTCCGTCGTACCGAGCCGATGATCGGCGCGGTCATGTCGGGTAGCCGTCCCGACCGCCACCCGGAGCGGGAGTACGGGTTCTGATCTCGTGAACCGTGGGGACCCGTCCACCCGCGGGAGTGTTCCATCAGGGGCTTGATTGCCCGAAGGGGAAGAGTGCCGAGCACGCCTTCCCCTTTGTTAATTTTTACGCTAGCATAGAGACATGCTCGACATAATTACCGGAAAAGCGCGAACCATTCTTTTTATTGAAGCAGTTGTCGGAGTTTTGATTTTGCTTGGTGGGATTTTTTTAATTACTACAAAAACACAAGCCCCAAGTCTTTCACCCAGTCCCACGCCAAGCTCCTCGACCTACATCAGCTCTTTGCTGCATATTTCGCTCCAGTATCCATACGGTTGGCAAATTGACCCGACGTTCAATGGCATTCCCGGGATCGAGCGGTATCAGGGATCGGATGGTGGATATTTTCAAGTTGATGCTTCCAACGACCCGACGCCTCACAGGGATATGATCATCAAAAAATATCCAAAGCCCATTAAGCTGGGTGAAACCACGTATCGGTATTTTGTATTAAAAGCCGATGCTGTTCATCTAAAAACTATCGCTGACTCTATAACTTTTCTATAGATGATTACATACGAAGATTTTGCAAAACTGGAATTAAAGATAGCCAAGGTGCTTTCGGCTGAGCGCGTTGAGGGCTCGGAGAAGCTGCTCAAGTTGCAAGTGGACCTTGGCACAGAGCAACGTCAGATCGTTTCCGGAATTGCGAAAGCATATTCGCCCGAGCAATTAGTCGGCAAAAGCGTCGTCATCGTTGCCAATCTCGAACCCCGCATGATCATGGGCCTCGAAAGCAACGGGATGCTGTTAGCGGCGTCGGACGAAAACGGTCCAGTAATTTTACTTCCAGAGCACGACGTCCCACCGGGAACGGGAATAAAATAACATGCACTGGCAAGATATTGTATTTTCAATAGGATCGTGGATATTCGCAATCGCACTGGTGCCATCGATTTTGAGCAAGACTGATAAGCCGGCACTTTCAAGCAGTCTTTTGACCGCCTCACTCCTGACGCTCTACGTGCCGACCTATGCGAGCTTGCACCTTGTCGTCAGTGCCATTTCGGGCGGTGTCATCGCAACCGCCTGGTGGATCCTCGCCTATCAAAAATGGAAATTGAACAAAGAAAAAAACTCTGGGCCGGGTACGCACGCAAGCTGAAAAAACTCTTCCCCGATGCGGGGATGATTTTGAGGCACTCCAATCACTGGGAGCTGATGGTGGCGGTGCAGTTGTCGGCACAGTGTACGGACAAGAAAGTCAACGAAGTCACGGCGAGGCTTTTTAAAAAATACAAAACACTGGACGACTACGTATCGGCTAATTCGCACGAATTAGAGAAGGATATTTATCAGACGGGGTTTTATCGGAATAAGACCAAAAATATACTTGCGGCGGCGAAGATGGTCAAGGAAAAATTTGGCGGGAAAATCCCGCGGACGATGGAGGAAATTTTAAAAATACCGGGCGTTGCTCGCAAGACCGCAAACGTCGTGCTTGGCAATGCGCATGGCGTGGTGGATGGGATTGCGGTGGATACGCACGTGAAGCGCATGGCAGGCCTGCTTGGATTGAGCGATGAAAAAACTCCGGAGAAGATAGAACGGGATCTAATGCAAAGTATACCCAAAAAAGAATGGTTTCAGGCTACCTACTGGCTTATTGAGTATAGTCGGAAGTATCGGCGAAACCTTGGACCACTTCTTACGTCTTAGTATGTAGACAGCAGTAGTCGAGCTGTCGGAGGAACAGTAAGACGGAAAAGCACAAAAGAATATTTTACTATGCAACAAGCACCTCGCGGGGTGCTTGTTTTCTGTAGAACAATGCTTTAAGATCAGGATAATAATCTAACAAGCATATTTTATGGGAAAAACTATATTAACTGCGATCATTTTGTTGGTAGTGCTGGCGGGGGTGGTACTGTTTCTCGATAATGTCAAGGTTTCGAACACACCAAGTCCGACGCCTACTCCGACGGAAGTAATCACTGCGACACCGACTCCGGAAGGTCCGAATATTACCGTTTCATCGCCCAAAGCAGGCGATACGATCGGTTTGCCGGTGGTCATCAAAGGCGAAGCGCGGACATTTGAAGCGGCATTTTCGTATCGTATCAAAAACAGCAAGGGGACGGTGCTGGTAGAGGGCAATGCCATGACCACAGGAACTGCCGATTATCCGGCAATGCGTCCGTTTGAGGTTTCTGTCAACTATGCCGATCCAAAGACAGTCAGCGGATCGGTTGAAGTGTTTGAGGCATCAGCAAAGGATGGCGCTGAAATCAACAAAGTCATCGTGCCGGTGATGTTTAAGAAAGACGTCGCCTCCACGGAAGTAAAACTGTATCTCAAACTCGATGCTCCGATCACCGTACGTATCGCCAAATCTGACACTCCGGTGCGCGCCACACTCGATGAATTGCTCACGAGAATGGGCGGCACTATCAAAATCAACAGTGTAAATCTCAAATCTGGCGTATTGACGGTTGATGTGACGAGTGCGCTCGATGCAACTGCAATATTGCAAATTACCAAGACCGCCATGCAGTATGCTTCGGTCAAAAGCGTCGTACTTACCGTGAATGGATCCCGTTAGAAGTCGCCCTAGCGGGTTAATATCCACGATAAACTATTACTACGAATCAAACGACTTCTAACGGGATGGAAAAGCTCTCTAATCAAAAATGTATTCCCTGTGAAGTGGGCGGGGAGCCACTCAATGCCGATGAAATAGCGCAGTTCTTGTCGCAACTTGAAGGGAAGTGGGTCGTGAAAGACAACCACTCGCTTGAGCGTCAGTTCAAGTTCAAAAACTTCGTCGAGACGATGAAGTTTGTCAACAAAGTCGCCGATCTCGCCGAGTCCGAAGGTCATCATCCCGATCTGCATATTTTTTACAACAAACTCACCATCGAGCTCTGGACCCACGCCGTGGGTGGCTTGTCAGTGAACGACTTTATCGTAGCGACAAAAATCAACAATATCTGGCAATTATCCTGACAGTGTGGTAGAGATAGGAGAATGAATCCCGTTAGAAGTTACCCTAGCGGGTTATCAACCACACTATGTCGAACATAACAAGATATTGTAACTTCTAACGGGATGAAATACGTCATTATCGGGATTATAGTTATCGCACTGGTTTTGGCGGGTTTTTGGGCAGGTACCAAAAAAGGTGGAAAATCAACGCCAAGTCCATCTCCATCGCCAAGCTCGAGCAATCAACCGACCACGATGCCTGCTCCAACTCCAACCCCCACGTACTCTGTTCAGCCTAGTGGCATCGGCAACCGACCCGGCAACATCGCTCCCGATTTTCGCCTCAAAGATCTCAATGGACACGATGTGTCTCTGCGGGATTATCTTGGTCATGTGGCCGTGAAGTTGATTTTTACGGAACGCGGCAGGGTGGTATTGCAGCCGGCAGTGGTTCCGCAAGGCATCACGCTCATTGATTTTAAAGATACCGCCTATCATCTTTACGGTGTACCTTCGTTGCCGTATACTGTGAACATTGATGAACACGGAATTGTCAGATAGTAAAAATCCTGAAATGATAGTTGAGGTCCATGACGACGCGACAGGCATGCATGGTTTTTTGATTGTGGACAATACGGTTCGCGGTCCCGGAAAGGGAGGTATCCGTATGACTCCAACCGTGACCAAAGAAGAAGTGATGCGTCTTGCCAGCGCCATGACGTACAAAAACGCGCTCGCGGATTTACCGTTTGGTGGCGCAAAAGGAGGTATAGTTTGGGGTAGCAAAGATGAAAAACTAAAGAAAAAAGTTGTCTATGCCTACACAAAAGCAATTTTGCCATTGCTTGGAAAAAAATATATTGCTGGACCTGATGTAAATACGCCAGAGCATGTGATGGATTGGATAGCACAGGCGGCTAAAAATAGAAAAATCGTAACAGGTAAGTCAAAAAAACTTGGCGGACTTCCACATGAGCTTGGCAGTACGGGGTTTGGTGTCGTAATTGCTTTGCGCATTGCTCTCAAGTACGCCAAGATTTCCGAAAACAAAGCTCGTGTCGCTGTCGAAGGCTATGGTAACGTGGGAAGTTTTGTCGTGAAGTTTTTGAAAGAAGCGGGCATTGAAGTTGTTGCCTACTGCAATAGCAAAATCACCACCTATGCTGATGGTCACACAGGCCCGCGTGATGAAATATGGGGTCTTGATGTCGATGTGCTCGTCACGGCAACCGTCACCGACGTTATTAACGACACTAATAAAGCAAAAATAAAGGCTAAGATAATTATAGAGGGTTCGAATATACCGATGAGCGCCGAAACTGAAGATTTTTTATTTAGAAAAGGCGTAATTATAGTCCCGGATTTTGTAGCAAACGCCGGGGGAGTGATCTCATCGTACGCCGAATACAAGGAATTTAGCGCCAAGAAGATGTTCCAGCTCGTCGAACAGAAAGTCAGCAAAGCCACCGAAGCGGTGTTGTCCCGCAGTCTCAAACTCAAAAAAAATCCCCGCGTGGTAGCAATAGAACTTGCAAAAGAGCGGATAAAATAACCCCTCCCGACCTCCCCTTACTTTAAGGGGAGGAGCAGAAATTTTGTGTAACAAAATAGTGAATACTTCGTCGTAACTTTTGTATGCGCAAACGGCACAAAAAGAAACGGCATAGCTGTGCGATGTGTAAACCACATAAGATGGCAAAAGCAAATCGCTGGACCAATAAAGATCAAGCGATATGTTGTGCAGTAATGCCCTTTATGCTATCTTTTAATTACTATGACCACTGATGATTTAATCAATCGTATTGACATTAATCCACATATTTTGGTGGGAAAACCCGTTATCAAAGGAACGCGGATTTCTGTTGAGCAGATTTTAGGTTTACTTTCCGGCGGAATGACCCCAGGAGATATTATCGAAGAATTTCCGCATCTCAAAGATCAAGATATTCGTGCCGCAGTTTATTATGCAACTACGTTGGTGAAGGATTTCAAGGTTTATCCTCAGGAATTTTTTAGTCGCATAAATACGACAAAATGAGGTTTCTCATAGATGAGAATGTTAGCGGAAGCGTTATCCGCTATCTACGCGACCAAGGTCATGATGTGGTTTGTGTTGCTGATGAAAATGTTGGTATGAAGGATGAGAGAATTCTCGAGCTTGCCATTAATACAAAACGAATAATTTTAACCTATGATACTGATTTTGGAGATCTGGTATTTCGCGATCGCAAGCCCCATGGCGGTATCGTTCTTGTCAGACTTCGCGTAGATAATACCAATCTCCACGTTGAAGCGCTCACGCAATTCCTAAAGAAGCACGACGAAAAAGAAATTCAGGGTGGATTTTGGAGGCTCGATGAGGATTATTTTGAGAACACGATTGATTACTAGTTTTGTATGCAAAGCGAAATCAAAACCTGTAAAAACTGCTCCACCTCCTTCACCATCGAACCGGATCCCCGTACTAGATCCGAGTACGGTTCAGTACGGGACTTCGCTTTAGTTATTTCATGAAAACATTCAATGATGAATCAAAAGTATGTAAGAATTGTCAGCGGTCATTTTTGATTGACGCTTCGGATTTTGGGTTTTATGAAAAAATGCAGGTTCCGTCTCCGACGTGGTGCCCGGAGTGTCGGCTAGTGCGTCGTCTGCTTGTGCGCAATGAGCGTACTCTCTATAAGGAAGAATGTTCACTGTGCAAGGCATCAACTTTTTCTGTATATGCGCCCGGACATACGTTTCCGACCTTCTGTGGTTCCTGTTGGTTTTCTGATACCTGGGATCCATTTATCTTTGGACGTGATTATGATCCTTCAAGGTCATTTTTTGAACAGTTTCAGGATTTGATGCGTGTGACGCCACGTCAAGCGATTAACCAAACTAATATCCAAAATGCCGCCTATACCAACTATGCGCTCAATATAAAAAACTCTTATCTTTCGTATTCAGTTCTCTATGAATCCGAAGACGTTTATTATACGAAGAACGTCGAGCATTCCAGAAATATTTTTGACAGCTTCGGCGTTTCCGAGTCAGAGCGATGCTATGGCATCGTCGAAGGATATAAAAACTACAACTGCTCCTATCTTTTTTACTCACATGATTGTCTTGACTCATCGTTTCTTTATGACTGTGTGAACTGTCGGAATTGTTTTTTATCAGTTGGTCTTCGCAATCGAGAGTACTGTATTGAAAATGTACAGTATTCCAAAGAAGAATATACACAAAAAATGAAAGAGTATGATCTTGGATCGTACAAACATGTTCAACAATACCTTCGAACTCTCGAGACGCTTCGATTGACAAAGCCACATCGTTACGCACGTTTAATACTTTGCAAAAACACCACAGGTGATGATGGAAAAAATGCCTCCAACTGCCAACGAATCTTTAGTTCTTCCAATCTTGAACATGTAAAAGATGCGTTTCGATGCATTGGACCAAAAGAGTCGCGTGATATCACCAACTGTGGCACGGTTGAATATGCGTATGAATTTAGCAACCGAGGCGCAGAAGGTTCTCAAAGAATATTCTTCTGTTCCACCATTGTGGCAAAATCATTTGATCTTTACTATTGTGATAGCTGCACGACATCTTCATATTTATTTGGTTGTATAGGAATACGGAGCAAAAAGTTTTGTATTCTTAACAAACAATATAGTCCACAAGAATACGAAATTCTAAAATCTAGAATTATAAAAGATATGAGAGAGCGGGGGGAATACGGCGAATTTTTTCCTCCAAGTTTTTCTCCATTCGCATACAATGAAACTATTGCTCAAGAATATTTTCCGTTGACCAAAGAACAGGCGATCGCAAAAGGGTATCGTTGGAAGGATGCAGAAACAAGGCATCATCAAATTACAAAGAAATCAGATGAGCTTGCTGATCACATTCGTGATGCTACTGATGCAATTTTGTCGGATGTCATACAATGCGAGCATAAGCAAGCTTGTACTGACCAATGCACGCAAGCCTTTAAAATTATTCCACAAGAATTAGATTTTTATCGTAGTATGCATCTTCCACTTCCTCGCCTTTGTCCCAACTGTCGCCACTATGCTCTCCTCAAACAGCGCAATCCACTGAAGTTGTGGCATCGCAAATGTGCGAATTGTGATAACGAATTTGAAACCAGCTATTCCCCCGACCGTCCGGAAATCGTGTATTGCGAGAGTTGCTATCAGAATGAAATTGTCTAGGTACTAAAATTCCTACATATGCTAGAATTTTAGTACATTACTATACTATGGAATCAAGAATCTGCAAAAACTGCTCTGCTTCCTTCACCATCGAACCGGATGATTTTGGGTTTTATGAAAAAATGCAGGTTCCGTCTCCGACGTGGTGCCCGGAGTGTCGGTTGATACGGAGGCTTGCCCGTAGAAACGAACGCAGTTTTCATCGGCGTACCTGCGAGAAATGCATTAAGCAAATGATTTCTATATTTGCGGAAGACTCGGGCGTTCATGTGTATTGCTCGCCGTGCTGGTGGTCGGATTCATGGGACGGACTTGAGTATGGTGGTGATGTCGATTTCTCAAAGCCGTTTTTGCCACAACTCGATGAGCTTTTTCATCGTGTGCCGATCATGACACTCTACGGTCTGTATACCACGCTGGTAAATTCCGACTACACAAACATGGTTGGCCATCTCAAAAATTGCTACATGGTGACCTACTCTGATCACTGCGAGGATGCTACTTATGGAAGTTTTGTAAACTGGAGTAAAAATTGCGTCGACAATCTGATGGCCGAGCGCTGTGAGCTGTGCTACGAGACGATCAATTGCAGTAAGTGCTATCGGACATTTTTCTCGGTGGATTGCGAAGGATGCAGTGACGTATGGTTTTCCAAAAACTGCGCCGGATGCAATAATTGTTTCGGCTGTGTAAATTTGCGCAACAAAAGCTATCATATTTTTAACGAGCCCTATTCAAAAGAGGAATACGAGAAAAAACTTAAAGAACTCTATCCGGATTCACTGGAAAAAATAGAAGCAACGCAGAAAAAAGTAGAAGCATTATGGAAAGAGGCTCCGCAAAAGTTTATGCATGGTTGGCGCAATACTGCTTCGAGCGGTGATTATTTGACTGACACTAAAAACGCCAAGGACTGTTTTATCGGCTTTGATATGGAAGATTCACGCTATTGCACGTTTGTGACCGGAAAATTGACAGATGCATATGATTTTACTAACTACGGCGAAAACTCATCAAAAATCTACGAGACTCTCCAGGCTGGAGATCAGGTATATAATATTAAGTTTAGTCACTGGGCGATCACTAATTGCCAAAATATGGAATACAGTCTTTTTTGTGTCGGCTCAAAAGATTTGTTTGGCTGTGTCGGTTTGAAAAAACGCCAGTATTGTATTTTCAACAAGCAGTATTCGAAAGAAGGCTACGAAGAGCTCGTTGCAAAAATTAAATCTCAAATGACAAAGGCAGGGGAATATGGCGAATTTTTTCCGATTAGCATAAGTCCCTTTGGCTACAATGAAACAACGGCGCAGGAGTTTTTTCCGCTTACCAAAGAGCAAGCGCTTGCCAAAGGCTATACATGGCGTGATCCCGTATCTCGTGACTATAAGATTGGGGGAGATGTGGTGGCTTGCGAAAATGCCGGCAAAACCACTTCCTGCACGACCGCATTCAAACTAGTCCCGCAGGAATTGCAGTTTTACGAACGTATGAATTTTCCGGTGCCAAAGCTTTGTCCCAACTGTCGCCATGAGCGCCGCCTTGCATTCCGCAATCCCATGAAGCTCTGGTCCCGCCAATGCGCTAAGTGTAGTAAAGAAATCCAGACAAGCTATAGCCCAGAAAGGCCGGAAATAGTATACTGTGAATCATGCTATCAACAGGAAATAATCTAAAATATTTTGTCCTTGTCGGGATTGGTGGATCGAACCTTGGGGCTAAGGCTGTTTATGATGCGCTAAAAATGCCAGAAGATGGGCGGCCTGAGATGCTGTTTGCCGATACGGTGTCGTCGGTTATGCTCGAGCGGATTATTGCAA
>CAYHEP010000015.1:0-20634 GCA_964355775.1 uncultured Candidatus Saccharibacteria bacterium
CGGGGTTGGAGTTGGGGTCGGAGTTGGCTCTGCCGTTGGTGTTGGTGTCGGGGTTGGAGTTGGGGTAGGTTCAGCAGTAGGAGTAGGTGTTGGCTCTAGTGTTGGGGTTGGGGTAGGGGTTGGCTCTTGTGTGGGAGTTGGAGTTGGGGTAGGAACTACTCCGTCACATCCGCCATTATTCCAAATAATTTCATTATCTGCTGTCCAGTTTTTCCCAGCATAAGAACCTCCGCTCCAGTTATAGGGAGGGATTATATCATTTGGATCAGCATCATGGCCACCATTAGGGGCTCCACTGCTGCTGATACTTACCGTAGGATTGGTATAAGGATTACTATCGCTACCCGTTGAATGACAAAGAGTGACATTAATGATCGGGTCAGGTCCATACGGACTGTCGATTGGCGTGGGTGTTGGAGTGGAAGTGGGTGTAACGGTTGGAGTGACAGTAGGCGTACTCGTCGGTGTTGCCGTCGGAGTTGCGGTTGGAGTTGGCGTTGGGGTCGGGGTGGCAAGCGTGTAATCTACGACCACATAAATCTGAGTTATACGCGTTTCTTTGTTTGCCGCATTTTCAACTCCAAAACGCATGGTCCATGCATTGACTTCTGCGGTTGTCCACGCAAGTGTTGTAAAAGGATTTACTGCCATCACCCAACTTTTCGTTGTATAAGTACTATCCGGCGTAATATCAGTACTAGTATTTCTATCTGATGGATTGGTGCCCTTTTCAACTAAAAGACGAATCTTAGCATCACTCTCTCCCCGTTTTGTAATTGCATATAAAGTTACGGAGTTTACTGTTGAATCCGCTGGAATACCGACATTGGGCACTATAAAACTTTGTCTCTTATTATTATTGTCATTGCTAATGTATGTCGTATCTCCATCATCAGTAGCAACAGCATCTGTTTTAGTCCCCGCCGTGTTAGCCGTCCACTGATCATAATTCCCAATGCCAGTTGGAGTAAGTGTAGACACTGCCGCAGACACTCTAGGGGCAAACGAGGAAAACGGCATCAAGACGTTCGTTGCTATGAGTGCGACTACGAAAAATCCGACCAAAAAGGCTGGCTTCTTTGCTTTTCTCAAAGACGTACGTGTCTTCATAGATTTAAAATTAGCTAATTAAAATATAACGTAAAAAGCTCTGTTTTATGACGCCCATAAAATATCATAGAAACAAAAAATATGCAAGCCCCTAAAACACAGCCGCATGCGCCATGCCTATATACCTATTCAACACCACCAGCGACAGGATTACAAGGAGCACAAGCATCGGCTTCAATACCAGCCTCGGATGCGGGAGTGCATTGCGCATGATGATCATCAGCGACAGAGCTACGACGATCAATCCGCCTATGATCCAAAAAACATAATTCGTGGTTTTACGCGGTTGGGCGACGATCGTAGACAAGACCGGTCCAGCCGCATGGACTTGCTTTACGACTGGAAATATCGGAGCAGGAACTGGTGCCGGGGTTGCAGCTGATGTGCGAGAAATACCGACCACTGGACGAGAAGTAGGTTTGCCGAAAAACTGCACGACAAATGTCGTCTCATGTCCCTCGTACATCCCTTGCGAGGTGGCGATGCCGATTTCCGTGTATTCGGAGTTCATGATATTGGCACGATGACTTGGCGAGTTCATCCACGCCGTATTGACATCACCGGAATCCAAAAAGTTCACCGCAAGATTCTCCCCCGCCGTCTTATACTGATAGCCAACCTTGCCAAGCCAATACCATGGTGTCACCCCTTGGGGACTGGTATGGGCGAAATAGCTTTTTTCAGCCATGTCCTGCGCTTTGAGCGTTGCGGCTTGTTCCAAAAGGGGATTGACGGTCAGCGCAAGCACACCGCCGGTACTGCGGTCGGAGTTGGCGGCTTGCACGAGGGCTTGCGGGAAGATAAGCGCAAGAAAATTCGACTGTGGCGAGACGATCAGCGTCAAAATCAAAAAGCTAATTTCGGCAAACAGCGCCACGCCCAAAAACACCACCAACGCTTCGGTGCGAAGTAAATGTGGGTGGTGGTCATTTCCCGCATGAGGTATAAAATGATCTTTGAGCCAAGAGAGCATGCAATGAGTATAAGATATTGCCAGCAAAGTGAAAAGGTGGTAGACTCTTCAGGCAAATGGATCCCGTTAGAAGTAGCCCTAGCGGGTTAATATCCACACAAAAACTTTGACTATGACTTTTACTACTTCTAACGGGATGGAACTCACATCAATCCAATCAACTCCCGGCATTCTTTCCATGAAAGACCTGCTTGCAAAAACCATTGTTGATCTTCCCAAGACCGGAAGCGTTGTTGACGGCGATATTTTGAGCGTCAACAAAAACGCCGTCATGATTGATCTGGGGAGTCTTGGCACCGGCATCGTGTATCCGGGGGAATTTTACGACAACACCAGCCTCCAAAAAACACTCACTTCAGGACAGCACGTACAAGCCGTATTTCTTGATATTGAAGACGAGGAGGGTCTGGGCTACCGCGAATTGTCCCTCAAACGAGCACAACGCACAACTGCGTGGGAAGATATTAAAGAGAAAAAAGATAAAGGAGAAGTATTGACGACAAAAATCATCAACATCAACAAAGGCGGACTGATCGTGGAGGTCAATGGAGTACAGGGATTTTTACCGCTCTCCCAGCTCTCACCCGAACACTACCCGAAAGTCGAAGGCGGAGACATCACCAAGATAGTCCAAGCGTTGCAAAAATTCCGCGGTCAGGAATTCCAAATCAAGATTCTGGATTTTTCCGAGGATGAAAACCGACTGATCGTTTCCGAAAAAGCGGTGGGGGAGGCAAACATCCAAGAAGAGCTCGCAAAGTTTGCTCTTGGCGAGGTCGTGGAAGGAACCATCACGGATGTAACCGACTTTGGGGCGTTCGTGCTGATAAAACCAAAAGGGGAATCCACGTCCCGTGGTATTGAAGGTCTCATCCACATTTCCGAAATTGATTGGAAAATCATTGATAACCCACGCGACATCATGACGAGCGGACAGGTGGTGCAAGCCAAAATCATCACGATTGAGGGAGGCAAGGTTTCGCTCTCATTGAAAGCCCTAAAGCCGGATCCGTGGGAAAAAGCGCTCGACAAATACACCGTCGGTCAACAGTTGAGCGGAAAAGTGGTCAAAATCACCAACTACGGCGCGCTGGTCAGCCTTGACGAAGAAATCACCGGTTTGATTCCCCTCTCTGAATTTGGAGAAAAGAAACCATCTGAAGTGCTCGTCATCGGCACGCAACAGCAGGTTGCCATAGTCTCTATTGATCCAAAGGACCATAAAATGCTCCTAACTCTGCAAAAGATTGCTTAAGTTTTTTCGATGAGATCCCTTATTAAATATACACTCCTTGTTTTTTTGATACTCCTCGTGATCTCTGGAATGGTCGCGCAGTTCAGTTCGCCATCAAAAGCCGAGAAAAAAGAAATCTCCCTCTCCACGCTCGTCCAACAAATCAATGCGGGTTCGGTCAAGCAAGTCGTCGCACAGGGCGCAACATGGACGGCAACACTCCAAGATGGCACAACACTGGAAACCATCAAAGGTGAACCGGGCACCGCTCCCAGTACAACCTTGAAAAATTTGGGGGCGGATACGTCAAAAACAACGATACTGGTCAACAACGATCAAACGTTCAGCTCGTACATACTCGACTACCTGCCGACAATTTTGATCTTTCTCCTGTTTGGCTTGTTTTTCTTGTACATGTTCCGCTCCGCTCAAAAGGGTGCCATGTCGGCGTTTAATTTTGGTAAAACAAAGGCACGTCTCGCAAGCTCCAGCGACAACAAAAAACAGGTTACCTTCAAAGATGTTGCCGGACTTGAGGAAGCTAAAGAAGAAATCAGCGAGATCGTGGAATTCCTGAAAGACCCGAGCCGTTTTCAAAAGCTTGGCGCTCGCATGCCGAAAGGGGTACTACTGATCGGCTCCCCCGGAACCGGAAAAACGCTCTTGGCAAAAGCCGTTGCCAATGAAGCCAGCGTCCCCTTTCATTTTGTTTCAGGGTCTGAATTTGTAGAAATGTTTGTCGGCGTCGGCGCAACTCGAGTCCGAGATACCTTTGAAGCCGCCAAAAAAAGCTCCCCCTCTATTATCTTCATAGATGAGATCGACGCCGTGGGGCGTCACCGCGGCGCAGGACTGGGCGGAGGACATGACGAGCGCGAACAAACGCTCAACCAGATCCTAGTCGAAATGGACGGATTTGATACCAACGACGCCGTGGTGGTGGTAGCGGCAACCAATCGTCCCGATATTCTCGATCCGGCGCTTTTGCGTCCGGGACGCTTTGACCGGCGCATCATCTTGGATGAACCGTCTATGAAAGATCGTGAAGCTATCTTAAAAATACACTCAACAGAAAAACCGCTCGATCCCGGAGTTGACTTGCACATCGTCGCAGAACGGACACCGGGATTTTCTGGAGCCGATCTGGCAAACTTGATCAACGAAGGAGCTATCCTAGCGGCACGCAAAGACCAAGTCACTATCATGCAAATAGATATTTTGGAGGCGATTGAAAAAGTAATGCTAGGCCCCGAACGCAAATCAAAAATATTGAGCATAAAGGAACGTGAGATCACCGCGTACCACGAGGCGGGTCATGCGCTTGTGGCAACATCAGTGCCGCATGGCGATCCCGTCCATAAAGTTTCCATCGTATCGCGCGGACGCGCGGGCGGGTACACGCTAAAGCTACCGACGGAAGATAAACATCTCAGAAGCCGTTCGGAATTTGAAGCGGAGCTCGCTGTGCTTTTGGGGGGCTACATGGCTGAACGTGTTGTCTTTGATGAGATGACCACAGGCGCATCAAACGACCTGCAGGTTGCCACAAAGCTCGCCCACAAGATGATCACGGAATACGGCATGTCGGAAAAACTCGGACCGGTCGTGTTTGGCGAAAAAGAAGAGATGGTGTTTCTCGGACGTGACTTGGGAAGCCAAAAAAACTACTCTAACGAAATCGCCTATCAGATCGATCAGGAAGTAAAAGCGTTTATATCTTCTGCCTCGCACACGGCAAAAGAAGCCATTACCAAGAAACGTGACCTCCTCAATCGCATCGCCAACGAACTCATCGCCAAGGAAACCTTGGAACAAAAGGAATTTTACGCTATAGTCAACGGGTAGACTATTGGGCGTGTAGCTCATTGGTAGAGCGATGATCTTATAAGTCATTGGCAGAAGGTTCGATTCCTTCCACGCCCACTTCTTCGCCAAGGCTTCGAAGTGCAAGCACTATGCGCGCTTAGCTCAGCGGTTAGAGCATCTCGTTTACACCGAGAGGGCCGGGGGTTCGAATCCCTCAGCGCGCACTATGAAAACCAATCTTGAACGATTCACAAAATACGGTATTTCCCCTGATTGGAAAAACCAGCAACACGATGACAAAGTTCAACTCTGTCAGGCTTTTGAAAAACTGATTGAAAACATGGAATTGAAAAGTGTGTCGTCGGATATTATCCAAAGTCTTAATGACGATTTTGATAAAGCACTGGATGGAGATAACGATGCATTGGCTCGTTTGCCTTCGAATGGTCATTTGGGGATCATTAAAAACCGCCTTCAGAATTTGCTAGATTTTCAAAAAAAACATATCACGTGATGCCCTCCATTCTCTACGAAGATGCCTCCATCCTCGTCATCAATAAACCCTCCGGATTGCTGACACATCCGCGCAATGAACAGGATAAACGTGAGAGTGTGGCAAGCTGGCTTGCGACAACATATCCGGGCGCCGTCTTTGCGCATCGTCTCGACAAAGATACCTCGGGTGTTTTGTTGATCGCGAAAACCCCTGAAGCACTCGCCTACTACCGAGAAATTTTTCACGACCGCAAAATCCAAAAAACCTATATTGCATTGGTGTACGGAACGGTAAAAAACGACAAGGGGACCATCGATGCGCCGTTGTTCAAGTTCGGCACCCGCCAAAGCATGCGCCCTCCGCGCGACCTGCCTGCGCAGGCAGGGGGCAAGACTCTGGAGCGGACTGCACTCACCGAATACAAAGTTCTTGAACGCTATAAGCTATCGGCTATCAGTTATACGCTCCTCGAAGTCATGCCCAAGACCGGCCGTACACACCAAATCCGTATCCATCTGCGCTCAATTGGAAATCCGATCGTCTGCGACCCTATATACGCTGAAAAATCGCGCATCTGCCCGCCCGATCTAGGCCGGTTGTTTCTCCATGCCCAGAAACTCTCGTTTACCAATATGCAGGGACAAGCGATGACACTCGAAGCCGATATGCCGCCGGAGCTTGAAAAATTTTTAGAAACCGTCCGTCCTGCTTATGAAGTTTAGGTGAATACTTAAGCTCGCGGGACGCTCGTGTTTGAACATCGCCAGAGTACGCAGTCGCGGAAACTTTCGTGGCGGCGTAGCGTGCGACTCAAACATCCTCGAGAAGGAACTTCTTGCCTGCCGTTATACAGAGTACAAAAAGGGGATCTGGATAGATTCAAGATCGGACTTTTCGTGACAGGACGACGGTAGGCAACTCGGTCACGACCAACCGTAACCGCGTGTACGTCGGCAACCACGACGACAGCGGGTGGAACGTCAACAACGATCATCCCGACAACGTGAACGACAACATCGGTATGGTCGTGGCTCGGATATTCTTTTTTGATAAGCGGCCCCGATTTTCACTGGGGCCGCGGGAAGGATGGCGATATAGATTCGTTCCAGCCGCCTAGCTGACGGCCGATGTCATCGATGACTGCCTGGAATTCTATGTAGACAGATTGATCCAGGGCCCCCACGTCTTTTAGGAGCCGGACTTGGATACGTAAAAGGTTGAGATTTCTGCTTGCCTGTTTTAGGTATGCAATCTTGTCGGTCTTCGGCACCTGGCTTGCTTGCAAAATATCCGCAAGTATCTCGGCGAGGAGGTGTTCACAGCGCTGACCGATCGTGTACTTAATATGTTTTGGGAAATTTTCAACGCAGACAAAAAGCTTTCGGTAAAAATCATATGCTTTCTTAAAAACTGGCACTTCAAAATCTTCCATGAAATTGTATCGTGATATCTTTGAAAATATCATTGCTCCTGAAAATCTCTTTTTGGCATGGGACACCTTCAAGAAAGGCAAGAGGAATAAGCCCGATGTTGCTCGTTTTGAAATGAACCTTGAACAGCATATATTTGCCATACATCATGAACTCGCGCACAAATCGTATCACCATGGACCGTATACTGCGTTTTATATCAACGACCCCAAGCAACGCCACATTCACAAAGCATCGGTAAAGGATCGGATTATCCATCATGCAATCTATCGGGTACTCGCCCCTCTCTTTGATCCGATGTTCATTCATACTTCCTATTCATGCCGCATCAACAAAGGCCATCATGCAGGCGTGGACGCTTTGTACACGACGCTTCGGAAAGTAAGCCGCAATAACCATCTCCCTTGTTTTGCGCTGAAATGCGATATTAAGAAATTCTTTGATTCGGTAGATCATTGGGTACTGCGAGAAATCATCGCTAAGAAAATTGCCGATCCTGATGCACGCTGGCTCATCGACGAAATTATCGGAAGCTTTGCGCCTGGATTGCCCATCGGCAATCTCACGAGTCAATTGTTTGCAAACATCTATATGAACGAACTTGACCAGTTTGCAAAACATATTCTTCACATCCCCTTCTATATCCGCTATACAGACGACTTCATCATGGTAAGCAATACACAAGAACAGCTCTGGAAATGGCTCGAAGACATACGGCATTATCTCGATCAGCGCCTGCACCTCGCGCTCCATCCCCGCAAAGTCATCATGCGCAAATATATTCAGGGAATCGATTTTCTGGGGTATGTACAGCTTCCTGATCATCGCGTTTTGCGGACAAAAACAAAACGCCGGATATTCAAGAAAATCCGTCTTGGAGCTACGGAACAAGTGCTCCAGTCATACTTGGGCGTTTTGTCGCATGCTAACAGTTTTGTGCTATCCGAAAAACTAAAAAACGAGTTTTGGATGCATCGCGTCGATAAAAAATAGCGTTGGTTGGTTGGTTGGTTGGTTGGACGCCATGATAGTCAGTATATCGCAGTTTGCAACAAAAGAAAATAGTCCCGCCGGCGCTTGCGCACCAGCGGGACCGAAACGAAACATTCAAGAGATCAAAAACCAAATCCTCCAGCCTCAAGCCGCGAGGCGGAGGAACTTCCGAGCCACGACCATACCGATGTCGTCGCGCACGCCGTCGGGATGAACGCTGTCGACGCCCCACCCGCTGTCGTCGTGGATGCCGACGCACACGCGGCAACGGTTGGTCGTGACCGAGCTGCCCCAGTGATACCAGCCGGGAAGCAGGAGCTCGTTGTGGACGCCGAAAACCGAGAATGCGGCCTCCGTCACGTCACACTCGTCGGCGCGGAAGAACTCCGGCCCGAGCTTGGCAAGCTCGCTGTCCTGCGTGACGATCGCCATACCGTGAAGCCGCTTCCTGACATCCAGCACGGCGTAGCCCGCGCCTCCGGGCCGGCGCAGCGCCCAGCCGTCCTGCTCGGGTTTCCGCCACCAGTCCCACTCCTTGTAGAAGCAGGGCTTGGCGGCCGGATCGTCGCCACGGAGCGCGAACTGCTCGCGCAGTGACATCCCCAGCACAAAAACCACGCGCCAATCAGCGGCGCCGGCCTTGTTCTGCTCGGCCATCGCGGCGAGCTCGGACTCGGTGAGCAAGATCGGCAGTCCGGTGGGCGCATCGCGCTTCCAGAACTTGCCGGACTGCCCAGTCGTCACCACCTTCTCCTTGCCCAGGACCTTGATGACGTCCTGGATCGTGAACGCCTTCTTGTCGAAGGGGTTCCGATGTTCGTTGAGGGCGTTGACCTGATCGAGCGTGAGACCGCCACGCGGCAGCAAAAGCTGGCGCATGGTCTCACGCAAGAGGCCGAGACCTTCCGTTCCCGGCATTTCTACCGAGTTTGCGACGACTTCCTTCATCGCCGTTTCTCCTTTTTTTCTTGAATATCCCGAAACCGTCGGGACCGCGGGTACTGTGGTTTTATAATACTATAGTTTTTATATTTAGTCAAATACAGCCATGGCATTGTCAAAATGTCAAAAATGCGCTACGCTACACGAATCATGAATCCAACCTACGCATTTGACGCAACATCGATGAGGGGCAAGACCAGCGCTGATTTTTCAACCCTCAAACCGGGAGCCACGGTACGCGTCCATCAAACCATATTTGATAGCGACCCCGCAAACAAGGGCGGGGCAGGCAAGTCCCGCATTCAAGTTTTTGAGGGTATTATCATTGCACGCAAACACGGCTCCGGTCCCAGCGCCACGATCACCGTGCGCAAGGTATCCGACGGCATCGGTGTCGAGCGTATATTCCCACTCCATCTACCTACCATCGCAAAATTTGAGGTTACTAAAAGCTCAAAAGTCCGCCGCGCAAAGCTCTACTACCTCCGCACCAAATCCGCCCGCGAAACCCGCCGAAAAACCAAAGTCATCGAAGCCAAAGCCCCGGCAGCCGAGGTTGCAACTCAATAGAAACTCGTTATGAAGGTATCGAAAGAAAATCCTTTGTCGCCGCAAAAACAAGCGGTTGTAGAGCGCACTCAAGAACTTAAGAAGCCTCCCCGCGATTATTCACTAAATCCCTGGTTAGCACACAATGAATCAATGAATTCTTTTGCTTATACCTTTGGGGGTCTCTACCCCACCGAACGAGCCCAGGGAATTTCAGAAGGAGAAAGCTTTCAACGCTATATTGAAGGAATTCTTGATCCGCTCGCATTAAAAGCTGGAAAAATGACTGCGGTTGAGTTTGGTGGACCGGGAACAAAATTTTTCTCTGGTTTTGAGAAGGGCTTTTTCGGCCAAACGTTTGGCGTTTGCCTACAGGATGACAAATCATTAGAATCTGCTCCAACGGAGGGTCCTCATTCCGTCATTATAGGAAATATTTTTGATTCCGCATTGTATAGGAAACTATCCGCTGGATTAGAAAAAAAGGGAGTTGATTTTATCGTCTCTCGTATGGAGGGCGGCCTGCTTTCCGTTAGCAGTAATACAATACTCTGGGCGACCACGGTTAAGCGATGGTACTCTATGCTGAACGTAAACGGGCTTATGTTTGTACAGTTTGAAATCAATGATACAAGATACCCTGTACAAAACGCATTCATTGTAAAGAAATGGATACAAATGGTTCGAGTAAAATACCCTCAACTCAAGATAGAAGAAAACGAAAAATCTTTTAAGATTCATAAAACGCCAGCAGCACCTACGGAACTGCCACTTTTGGATCTCGACCAAGTAACATAGTTTTGTTTGTAACTTTTCTGGTAGACGCTATGACCTTGAGGTATAATGAGGTATTGGCATGCGTCCGTTAGGAAAAATAGATATTGAGTGGTCAGCAAAGTTTGCTTATGCTATCGGACTCCTTACCACTGATGGGTGCCTATATAATGATGGGCGTCATCTGAGTCTTACCACAAAAGATCTCGAGCAGGCAGAAAATTTCATTGACTGTTTGGATCTCACGGTAAAAATTGGGAAGAAATCACACGGACATTCCGAGGAGAAGAAGTATTTCCACGTTCAATTTGGTGATGTTCTTTTCTATCGTTACCTCGAGAAAATAGGCCTAACACCAGCGAAGTCAAAAACGATGGGAGCGCTGGGGATTCCTAGTGCTTATTTCTTTGATTTCTTAAGAGGCCATTTTGATGGTGATGGCAGCTTTTACTCATATTTTGATCCGAGATGGAGATCTAGTTTCATGTTCTATACAACATTTGTTTCAGCAAGCCAAAAACATGTTATGTGGCTTCAGGAAAAAATACATTCATTTTTAAAAATTTATGGTCATATCACCAAAAGCAAGAATGATTCTGTGTATCAATTAAAGTATGCGAAAAAGGAATCATTGCAATTACTACCAAAAATGTATTATGATAAACAGGCTATTTGTCTTATGAGGAAAAGGCTCAAAATAGAATCGGCTTTACAAGAAAACTTGACAAATTATGCGGATGTGGCGAAATTGGTACACGCATCACCTTGAGGTGGTGACGCCCGCAAGGGCTTGGAGGTTCGAGTCCTCTCATCCGCACTACTTCGCTCCGAGATACGGAGCTACGAAGTGCACAGCACTGAAAAGCGCCGTGCGCTTCGAAGCTTTGGCGAAGAAGCGCGCTTAGCTCAGTGGTAGAGCATCTCATTGACGTTGAGAGGGTCGTAGGTTCAAATCCTACAGCGCGCACCCCCACTTCGCTAAAGCTTCGCGGGGCAAGCCTAAAAAAGCATGCTTGCTCTACGAAGCTCTGGCGATAGCCGGAGCGTAGGAGAGCCGCGGTAGCTCAGTGGTAGAGCATTTCCCTGAAGAGGAAGTGGTCGTCGGTTCAATTCCGACCCGCGGCACCACTTCGCCTTGGAATACCAAGGTTTCGCGGTGCAGGCACAAAAACATACCAATTGCTGGTGTGTTTTTTGTTTGGGAAAGTGGACATCTGTTCACAACTCCGAGTTATCCACATTTCACGCATGAAAATCGAACGTACGTGCTATACTTTATAGTATCGCTATGAGAAACGATAAGATACTCGCCTATAAAATGCGCATACGGGGCCAATCGTATGCGGAAATCAGCAAGGGCCTCGGTATGTCAAAGTCAACTCTTTCGGGCTGGTTTCGACATTTGGTTATTCCGAAAGAAGCCCATGAAAAGATCATCAACAAATCCAGGGCTGCCTCGATAAACGCGCTTCTCAAAGTAAACCGCTCTAAAACCATGCATGCAGAAGATCGTATTAAGACCGCTCGCAGTAGTTCTATAAAGGAGATCGGCAAGCTGTCGCGCCGAGACTTGCTGCTCGCAGGCGTCACGCTCTACTGGACCGAAGGACACAAGAGATCGATTGTATTTAAAGACCGAGTGCGCACGTATCATGCTGTGAGTATCACCACATCCGATCTTTTGAAGGCACGGATATTTATCAGATTTTTGCGGGAATTGTGTAAAATACCTGATGAAAAAATAACCGCCGATCTCCGCATATCGCAACAGCAGCAAACCGCCTACGTGGTAGATATCTGGAGCAAAGCCACTGGTTTGCCCTTAAGCAGCTTTCGGAAAACTTATGCAACAAAACTATCTCTTCCCAACGGCACGATCCAAATTCGCGTCAACAGCACGCCGCTGTTTCACAAAATCATGGGATGGATTGAAGGATTGCAAAATTCCTGATATAAAGAGGGAACGGCGGGCTTGCCTCGCCAATAGGCGGGTATCGTATACCGGTATTATGCCACCTTGCCAAGGTGGAGAAACGGGTTCAATTCCCGTTACCCGCTCCAGAGTGAAAATTGAAGTCTCAAAACTCGATAATCAATAATGTTTGCGCCAGTTTCAGGGAGTTCTAACCGAGCTAACTCTGACTCCGCTTCAGGAAGCCCTTCAAAAATAAACTTGAAGGGTTTTCTTAATATAAACGAGATTCTTTGCTGTTCCAGTAGCAAGTCCGAGCCGAGGCAAGCGAAGATGGCGCGTTTAGTTTCCATGTCGCCCTTTTCAAACCACGTTCGCGCGTAGCGAGCGAAATTGAACGTACGCTCGCTCAACTCCAGCCACTCCTCTATGCCCCTGCCTTGAGCCTCCAGGGTGGCTTCTAGGTCAGATTTCTGCTTTAGGAGAGAACTCTTAAGCGTCTTGTAATCAGTATCAGAAATCAACCCCTGACCTTCATTTTCTGGTGAAGTGAACTTAATCAAAAGGTTATCCAATTGCTTGGTAACACGAGCGTGTTTTTGCTGGCTTGCTTCCAGGGTGCTTTCTTGTGCCTGGGCTTCGGTCTTCCTAAGTTCATGGAGATATTTTATAGCCCACTTCTGGAATTCTTCGGAAATATGCAAGCCCGCAAGGACGGTATCAATCTGCTTGGTCAATTCTTCCAGTCTGATACATTTTTCAGGACATTTAGTATCCAGCTTTTTAGTACAACGGTAATACACGTAGTGGTGAACATTCCCATTCTTTTGATGCTTGGTTTTCTCTTCTGCGGTAATCATCGCCCCACAGTTGCCACAACGCATAAGCCCCGTAAATGCGAATATATGACCTTTGGATTGCGGCTGACCCTTCCTGCCCAAGTTCCTTTGAACCTGGTTAAACTCATCCTCCGTTATCATCGGCGTATGCTTACCCTCAAACCACTCCTCTTCCCACTGATACCAGCCGTAATAGAAAGGATTAGTTAAGATACGATACAGTGTACTTAGATACAGGGGTCGCTGGAGACGCTTCCTGGTCACTGGTTGAGTGAGGTGTAATTCTTCATTTGCAATTTTCAGTATCTGCGGCACGGTATAGTTTCCTGTTATAGCATATCGCCAGACCTGCTTTACTAAATCGAATCTTGCTGGGTCGTTAAAGATGGTCTCTTCACCGCGGATATTGGTCTTGCTGTTTGAGTATCCTAGGGGAGCATGACCTGGGCGATAGCCGCTCGTAGTTGCTTTGGTATCCATTCCACGCTTTACATCCTTACTTAATTTGTCCGAAGAATACTTAGATTGCGACATTACAATCTGCAACATCATTTTACCTTCGGGTGAATTGTCAAAATGATAGGAACAAAATTTCAAATCCTTGAGTTTTCCTGTATCAAGAAAATATATAAGCTGGGCAGCATCCATTGGATTGCGTGAGAGGCGGTCTGGGTGCCAGGCTACAATACCTTGGACTTTTCCAGCTTCTATCATTTCTAGCATTTGTTTAAAGACTGGGCGTTTGTAGGGCTTGAACGCGCTGACTGATTCAGGTGGCATCTCCACCGTTTGCATATTTGGGAAGCGATGCACTATCTCGTCCTTTTGCGACTGCAAACTCAAAACCTGCCTCTCGTCATCGGTTGATTTACGACGGTATGCAGCGTATTTAATTTTGCTATCATCAGTTTTTGTCATTGTTTTGTGGTGGCTTATCTTTTTTCGGGGGCGTCCTAAACTTCTTTTCCATCCCTGGATAAAGCGTCGGGATAAATTGTATCTCGGACTCTTCGATTTTCTCTTCCTTCTGCTCCTTGGGTTTCTCTGTTTGCTTGCTTTGAAATGGACTTCCCAGGAATTGTATCCGCTTGATTTCTGATAGTTGGTTGATTTCCATTCCTTTTTTTGGCGAACGTAAAATTTCTATTTCTTCTGATTGCTCATCCAATGACTGAAATAAGATTGCGAATGCCAAGAAAACAAAAAATACTGTCCAACCAAGGGACGTGCCCTCGTATGTAATCAAGAACATGTACACGATTGAAGATACGGAAATTGCAAGACAAATTTTCCCAAGTGTTTTGTAGGTCATTATCAATAGATTAGCGTTCAAGAAGATTTACAGTTTCTTCGGTGTATATTTCAATGTATTTAGTGTCATCCTTAATCTGACTAAGGGAAGAACTCATTTCGCTGGTGTTGTCCCCAATATAGTTCAGACCCCTTTGTATTTTACTAAACCTCGTCTCAAGGCGAACAGCAAAAATCAACATCGCGGCAACTAAAATAATTAAGAGAACATTAGTGGTACGTTGAGACGAAAATATATTATCCATACTGTTTAATTGTTATAGTTTTATTTTTACTTCCCTCTTGTCTGACCAAAACGAAAAGGGAGTTAACCACACTGACTTGCTGCCCACATTTCAGAGCACCGTGAGGTGTCCTTAGTGGAAGTCAGGGGTTAACCCCCTTTCTGGTCACTAAGGACAATAAGACCTCACGTATAGGGCTGAAATGCAGGCAGCACAACAAGTATACCACTATGACAAACCATGACAAGAGGTCGTTTATCCACTTTCTGACTGATAAGCACATCTTTGCTCATAAGACCGTATCTCATAGTAAACAGTCACTTAAAAGGAAATCTATTATATAGCTAACAGGTACTATATAGTTCTGTTAATCTATATTGTTAACTATATTAGTTAACTAAAGTGATTTTGGATTAAAGTATTCAGCTGACTCTTCCTGGGAAAGCCCATACGCTTTCGTGTAGCGGTTCTTCAGTGCTTCTTGGTAGGCATCCAGTATTTTACCTTCCACCAGCTTCCAGACGGCTTTATCAGGAAAGAAAGCTGTGGGATGCCACTTACCACCACCCATGTACGATGGCGGAGTTACCCAGAGCTTCTCGCCTCTGTCATTTTCGTGTTCAGAATCTCGAATACGAAAACCCCTAATCACTAATTCTCCTCCGAAATCTAAAGCGCAAATCGCTTTCATTGCGCCTTCAGTAAGTTTGACTTTAACGATGGCATTTTGAAAATTGATAGTCATAGTAAGCTGTTAGTTTATTCGCGTGTGTTATTTTTCCTTAATTCATCAGCCCAAACTTTCTTAATCGGTTTGTAGACGGCGTCAAGAAGCGTAAGCAAGCTGATTGCTTGCTCCACAGCGAACTCATCGGAAATTTTTTCTCCGTACTTTTCTTTCCATATCCGCTTGAATTCGTGTAGTGCCTTTTCGCTCAACATAAAAGCCCGCTATTGGCTTGGCAGGTTTCCATTCACAGTGGCGACCCGCAAAGCCAATAAGGGGCTTCAGCGCATTGTGTGAATGGAATTATGCCTTTAACGGGCTAATAAAAACTACCCGTACAAGCGAATACAGCTCCTAGATAGTTTTGCGAATTCCTCCGCTCTATCAGGGAAACTGGATACGATTGTATGGGTAGTTACGAGTGCTTGTAGTCGCCGTTTTATCTCGACGCTATGTAACTTAATTTTGATTATACCAGTCGCCCATTTTTTCTCAAGGGTTCTTTTTTTGCCAATGTTATCTAGGGTTATTGTCTGCGTAAAAGTTATCCACAAATATGGTTCCTCCTATGACAAAAATTGACCTGTCCTCGTAATTTCGATAAAATTAAGCGCCTATGAAAATCTATACTATCAGAGAAATTGCAAAAATCCTTAGATGTACGGAACGTCAAATTTTTCGTTATTTAGCCAGTGGTAAATTACATGGTTCAAAACTCGGCAAATGGCGATTCACCGAGCAAGACGTGAAAGACTTTCTAAATCGCGGCAGAGAGAAGACCGTCAAAGCCAACAAATAATCTGATGACTACAATTTACGATAAGATTGATGCTGCACTCAAGGAGATTCGCCGCATACAAGACTTGATACGGCAAGGACTTGGTAAGCCTACTGAAAAAGCAGAAGCATTCCGACTTGCCAAAGAAGTGACCAGTCTTTTTACAAACGACATTCTCAAAAGAAAAGCAGAGAAACTAAGCCGCGTGACTGTATGGTCTAAAGAATCCAGGGACGGTTTTGTTGCCGCGGACGAAGCAGACCAGCTGAATGATTGGATAGCCCTCCTTGAAGAGTATAAAGAAGGAAGAAAAATAAAAGCAAATCTTTCCAGCGAGAAAGTACATATTCAATCCGTGGTTGATGGCGAAGACCAACATATCTTCATCACTGAAAAAGGTTCTGATGAGCACGCACACCTCATATTGGATGGCGGAACGGGTGAAGTACGGATTGACCCAAAAGATAAGTCTCCACATGGTCTAATAAAAGGCGTGCAGGCAAGGCTAGAATTGAAAACAGGTGAAACCGTCCAGATAACATCAACCGATTTGAAGTTTGTTGAGCCAGAAGCACCTCAAGCTGATGTAAAAGCCTATACAGCGACCAAGGATGGCTACGACGTATTGGAAATTTACAATAATGGCGATGAGGATTTGGAAGATTTTCGTGTACAGATAAATTGGATAATGCCACTTCCTGACGGAAAACAGGAGAGGGTCTTATCGCAATTCAATGACGTTACAGATTATCTGGTTATGGCGCATCCGAGATCGCTTAATATGCTGAAGGCTGGGACGAGAGTTTATGCTATAAACATACCGAATACGAGCGTTGATAAGAAAATAAAGATTACGATTTCCTGTAAGGGTATGCGGAGCGGTAAGTCAGTTCAGAAAGTCTTTGAGCTTGAAACACAAAATCAATACTCCTAAAAATATGATTCTGCCCGATTATCCAATAGAACATAAAGACCAAGACCAGCTCAAACGCTTTCCGCTTGCTGCCAAAGTGGCAACGATGATTTCAGCTTTCACGGGCAAGGAAAGCTTCGTAATTGGAGTTGAGGGGAAATGGGGTTCTGGAAAAACGTCTTTTATTAACCTTACACTTGGACAACTTGATAAGAATGACATAGTTTATTTCACATTCAACCCTTGGAATTTTTCGGACGAAGCATCTCTTTTGCGCGACTTCTTTATAAAGTTTTCGGAAGCCGTGGAAAAGATTACGGGAAAGAAAACTGGTAAACGAATGAAAGAGTACGCTGGCAAACTTTCAGAAATTGATTTAGGTGTATCATATGAAGGTTTTTCATTTAATCCTCTTAAGTTATTAAAGTTTTGGAGTCCCGACACTTCGGTTGAAGCAATACGAAAAGAACTAGATGGAGCACTGGCGGGGATAGCTAAAAAGATTGTCGTCGTAGTTGATGACATTGACCGTCTCGACAAAAAAGAAACGAAGCTTATCCTTAAGCTTGTAAAACTTACCGCTGATTTTCCGAAGACTATTTTTATACTTGCCTATGACCGTGCACGTGTTGAAGATAGGATTACCGAAAGAGAAAATGGACTCGAAGGCGGCGAGTATCTAAAGAAAATAATCCAAGTCTCTTTCTCGCTTCCTCTTCCAGACCAGCAAGAACTTCAAAACCTTCTTTTCAAAGACCTGGATGCTTCTATCGAAGCTGTCTATGGCAAGACAGACCTTACAGGCAAGGAAGAGACGCGTTGGGGAGAGCTGTTCAGAAGCGGTTTTGGCGAACTATTTAGTACCATTAGAGATATAAAGCGCTACGTTAGCTCTCTACGCCTAGACTGGTCAATCATGGGTAAGAGCGATGTAAATAAGGTAGACTTTCTTGGCATTGAGGTGATTCGCGTATTTGCTCCAAGATTTTACGATGCCATACCCTCTAATAAAGAATTGTTCATCGAGGACGCAATGTCATCTCTCGCTGGAAGGTATCGTAATGAAAATGAGGTTTTCGCAGCAAGGAAGACGCAGTATGAGGAACTACTGAAAAATTTGATTCCAGAAGAAGCAGTACGTAGAAGTATTGATGGTATCTGCAAGGAACTTTTCCCGCAGCTTGAAGCACATTCGACACGTTCGCCAGAGGAGTGGGAGAGAGACTTGCGCATATGCTCACCAGAACGATTCAACTTCTATTTCCAATTAGGTATACCATTTGGAGAACTTTCAGAGAGCCAAATCAATGAAGTTGTTGAAAGTTTAACCACCCCCGAAACATTCAAAGAACTGATTCTTAAGTTCAAAGAAGAAAAACGTTTAAGGAAAGTCTTGACCAAGTTGCTACGTCGTCGAGACAATCTAGATGAGCCAAAAATAAAGACCGCGTTGTCGGTTCTGTGGGAATTGGAGAAACAAATTAATGACGAACGAGAAGCTGTGTTCGACCTCGACGATATTAATACACAGGTTCTCCGCTTCGGCTATCAAACACTAAAGCAGCTTCCGCCTACTAACAGGAAGCCCTTACTCGCAGACTTAGTTAGTGAGTGTCCAAACATCTATTACCCAGTTCATCTCATTGCGGTCTTACGACAAGGTCTTGAAAAAGAAATACAGAGAGGCGAGGGAGCCACCTTGACTGATGGCGAGCTAAAAGAGATTGAACAAATACTTGTTGGGAAAATAAAAACTGCCGCTGCAAACCATACCCTCAAAGACGAAAAAGGTCTTATCCTTATTCTGTATCGTTGGCGCGAGTGGGAATCTTTTGATGTGGTTTCTACCTACATACGAGGTCTCATTTCAACACGGAAAGGATTACTTACGTTTTTGAAATCCTTTGTATCCAAAGTCCTTTCTTCGGCGGGAAACTATAATAGTCTGAACCGAAAATCTATTGAGGAACTTTATCCTATTTTGGAAATTGAAACACTGGTCAATGCTATTACCCAAGACGAGCTTGCGCGGATGACTCCACAGGAAAAAGAAGCAATAGACCTCTTTAAGAATCCTGACCCGCGCAGAGACTGGTAAAACTTTTCGACAAAAAATACCAATTAGGTTAGGGCATCCCCACCGCGAGCGCGAAGGTCAAAAGGAAAAGACCCACTACCCATTTTTAGTTTTGATAAAATTGACCACAAGAGAGCCGAGAGTATACCCCGTCAAGATAGCTACAGCACGCTACTGTACAGAATTAGTGATACTGTTATCCCAGGTTATATTAAGGCATGTACATGTAAGACTGGTATTGAGAAATAAAGGACTGACACGTGATAGGTAATGACATGTCAAAAATTACATAGTAAAGACTGCTAGCGTATACGTACAGTACCGTACTGTACAGGATAGACCAGAACGTATTATACTATCTGTGCTAACTCAAGCGATAGTTTGGGAATGAAAAACCGCTCATTGGTGGTCTGCCAATAGGTTCTAATGTCTCGAACTATCCCGCTCAAAGTACTTGGTTTCAAACTTTTAGCGCAACGAGTTGACTTCTCACATATAAACAGCTAGGATGCTTGTCCTGCTTAGTGACTTAACCTATACTCATATTATGATTCGTATCATACCCGTCATTGCTGTTGTACATAAGACCGAAGATAACAAGTGGCGTGGTTTTTGTTATCCATATGATGTTGCCTGCACAGTGGATACCAAAGAGGAAGCAATGGAGGCGATTACTTCTCTCATAGAAACTTATGAGAAAGTTTTAGCTAAGTATAATCACCCACGACATCTGGCAGAAAATAAACTTACCGATGAGGGCGACCAAAGAGTCTTTAATATGTTGTGGCCCAAGATAACTAGACAAATTGCCGATGATGTTGGAAAGGCAAAAACATTAAGTCAGTATTCAAATTCATTATCATCCCGAGAACGGACAATAAAACTTGATTCTAATATCGTAACCTACTTCAATCGAGAAGTATCCCCGCTTTTCCAATAGTTCGTGCCAATCCAAACAAGAATCAAGTATGCTGATTTTCGCAAAGCCGTTCAACTTTTAGCAGTCTTAAAAGGCCATACTTGCTCACCTTACAAAGGCAAAAAGGGGTCCCAGTATTGTTTTGAGTTTTTTCATGAAGGGGAAAACGAACCATTTCGAATTGTTTGTTATCATGAAGACTTACGGGCGAAAGTAGTCTATAGTGATGATCTAAAAAAAGTTTGCGATGTATTAGGTGTTTCAAAGAAAGAGTTCGAGAGTTTTATTGAAAATGATTTCAAATTACCCAATATTTAGCGAGTTTACTTATCGGTAGTGGATGCCCAATAGGTTTTGATACCGACCCTTTTTCAAATGCTTGCTTCCAATTGTATACAGTATTCTCGTGCACTTCGGCCAGCTCCGCCACTTTCCAAGCCGGTACCTCTTCTTCAAGATTAAGTTTTAAAAACTCATATTTTCTGCTCATTTTGCACTGTGGACAATATTTCATATAGCCCTATTCTAGGCCATATTTTCCACAATATGTGCGTGGGTAGCACCCCGCTCACTGAATAAGATGAGATACATCGGTAACACTCTGGATGTATCTGTTTGATGTTTGAA
>CAYHEP010000016.1:0-18802 GCA_964355775.1 uncultured Candidatus Saccharibacteria bacterium
GGGCGAACGCGCTATGAAATTGCAATTGTGGATAACCGTGCTACAATTGGTTTAAGATTTACGAACTCAAGTTACTCATTAAACGTCTTAATTTATATGGCAGATATGACTAATAAAATGAATGCGACTCCCGAAGAATTGGTTACCTTGGGAGAGCAAATATATTTTGAGAACAAAGATTCTCTCGAAAAGAAACATTTCGGTGAGTTTGCCGTGATTGAAGTAGAAAGTAAGGAGATCATTACGGATAGGGACAAACTAAAAGCGATTCAACAAGCCCAAAAAAAATATCCCAATAGACTGTTTTATATCGTTCAGATTGGCAAGTTAAAATCTCAATTCACTTCAGAAATGAATGAAGTCAGAAGATATGGTTGGACGATTTGAAGGCAATACAATTATAGTTGATCTTGAGATTATTAGTCCTATCGCTAGCGACGTTAAGAAAGTTTTATCCGTAACCCTCGATACCGGTGCTTCAAATGATCTTTGTCTTACCTATAAAGAGGCGTTCCCATTGGCGCTTACACTTGTGGGCGTCGAAGATTATACGATAGCTGATGGTTCGCATGTATCTTTTTTCGAGTGTATCGGTAAAGTCAAATTTGGGGATAAAACGGTCGGAAGTACTATAAGCATTAGACCTTCGGGCTCTCTGTTGATGGGAATAGGTTTACTTGAAAAATTAGGTTACAAGTTACACATAGATTTTGTGAATAAGATGGTTGTTTTTGAAGATACGAAAGAAGGTAGACAAGGAAAATAAACAAAACCACCGCTTCAAGCGGTGGTTTTGTTTAGAGCTACATTATCGTCACATACATTTTATCTTCAGTTAAACGTTCAGTAATCTTTGATCTAATATTTTTGTCAGGAACACAAAAATTTCTATTGATTCTCTCTAAGCGAATCTAGAGCTTTGTCCTTTCCAAGTAAATATGTTTTCGCTTCCTCGATAGTTGCTGAATCAACGAGCCCCTTAAAAACACCTACGCTGTGTGATCCAGAGCGATACGGCGAGATCTGATCCATATTTCATATCGCCGCCCGACTTCGAAGGGCGGGGGCGGACGTACCATGTTTAGGTTTTCATTTCTCCTCTTTCTTGGTAGTATAAGTTCGAGCAAAGTTTAAGATTTTAGACAGAAAGATACATTAATCGCGATTAAGCAATATAAAAGCACCATTTGTGGTGCTTTTATATTGCAGGACGATGGAGTTGCTACTCGAGCCATCATCCTGTCGTACCATTTCGGGTACGCGCAGCGCTCGAATCGCTGCTTATGCGCTAGCGTCGTTACTGTTCGACGTAGCCTTTCGGAACTTTGAGCCCCTTGTCCGTGAAATAGGACGAGAGGGGCTTGAGGGCCTTGTACTCGGCGAACCCCGGAGTGGAGGCGAACCCCGCGAGGAGCTCACCGTCGAAAGCCTCCATATAGCTGCCCATGCCGGCTGACTGGGCCTTGTTCTTGTTGAGGCCCTTGATCGAAAGCTTGACGGGCCCGCTCTTCTTGTCGATCGGGATCCCATTCACGAGGATGTGGCCTTGGAACTTGACAATGGAATCGGTAGGAGCGAAGCACTCCCAGGTGCTGTCCATACTGGACTGCTCTCCGGCGATAGACACGTTGCCCGAGTCATCGAGGCTGAACGAGTAGGTTGCGCCCTGCCTCGAGAGGCTCAACGCCGTGAAGAGCAAGCTCAAGGTGTTCGCCGTCGAGCTGTTCTTCGTGCGGGAGACGTCATCTCGGAGCGCCTGATGCAGTAGCACACCCTCCAAGAACGCCGCCTGACCTTCAGTCGGTTCGAATCGCTCGAGCTTGAGAGTGAGTGAGCTCGCGTCGATGGGCTGGCCACCGAGCGACATATTGCCCTCCCATCCGATCTGTGCCGGCTTTGCGAGACCCATGTTGGGACCCGTGAAGTCGAGCGTACCGATCGGGCGGTTGCCGAGCAGACCCGTGTTGTTCGCGATCACGATCTCGATGCCACCGAGATCCGCGATCCGATCGTTGGCACCGATGAGGAACGTGAGGGGGGCGAACTTGGTGCTCATCGTTCCCCCGTTGTCCTCGCAGATCGTCGCGTTCGCTGTACTACAGGAAGTACTGTACTTCTGCCCGACGTCGGGCAGATAGCACACGCACGTGCTGGGCGTCGGAGTGGGCGAACCGCTTCCGGTACCACCGCCCCCACCGCAGGCCTTGATGATCTCGTCCAAGGTGGGACAGGCACTCATGACGAGTGCCAGTCCCATGACGAGCAGGACACGGAGTCTCTTCACGCGATCTCCTTTCTCCCATCCGTGGGAGAGGTTGAGGCCTCTTAATCGGGCCTTTGCTGTATGTTTCGGAGGACGGACCTCCTTGGCTGAATTATGATCTCCTCTTTGATGTTCTGTCAAGTAACTAATAGACAAAAAGACACAAAATAATGTATAATCAATTTGATGAAAACATATCTTATCACGGGAGGTGCAGGTTTTATCGGATCACATTTGGTGGATCGGTTGATTCAAGACGGACATGAGGTCGTGGTGATTGACAATTTTTCAGGAGGACGAGAGGAAAACATTCCGCCGCGATCGCATCTGACGCTTTATCGCCAAAGTATCTGTGATGACATGTCGGCAATTTTTAAAAAACACTCCGCCAGCCGGCGGATTGATGCCGTATTTCATCTTGCGGCACTTCCGAGGGTACAGTTTTCCGTTGCAAAGCCGTGGGAGTCGCACGAGGCAAATACTGATGGGACACTCAAGCTCCTGATTGCGGCCCGGGATGCTGGCGTGAAGCGGTTTGTGTATTCGTCGAGTTCGTCGGTCTACGGCGATCAGGCGACACTTCCGCTGGTTGAGACCATGATTCCCCTCCCGATCTCGCCATATGCCCTCCAAAAGCTCACGGGCGAGCACTATTGCCGGCTGTTTGCGATGCTGTATGGCATGGAGACGGTGAGCTTGCGGTACTTTAATGTCTACGGTCCCCGTCAAAACCCCAGCGACGCCTACGCAGGGCAAATCCCCAAGTTTTTTGATAAATTTCTCCGTGGTGAAGCGCCTGTAATCAATGGCGACGGCGAGCAAACACGGGACAATACGTATGTGGATGATGTCGTAGAGGCAAATATACTTGCGGCAGGAGTTGAGCGGTTGAACCGCTAAATAAGCGGTTCAACCGCTACAGACTGGGGCGATTACTTCAATATCGGTGGCGGACACAACTATTCTGTAAATCAGACAAGCAACTACATTTTACAATTTACAAAAACCAACCTTCAAGCCACTCACGGTCCCGCCGTCGTCGAACCTCGCAATACGCTCGCTGACATAGCCAAAGCCCAGCAGGTGCTGGGCTGGACTCCGAAGACCGATTACGAAAGTGGGCTCAAGAAAACCTACGAATACTTCGCTAATGCGTTACGATAATCGAACCTGTTTTGGAAGGCGTGCGGTGGTCGTGATACTGCCATGTCCCGACAATGTTGAATTTCATTGAGTACGTTCCTCCCGGTGCAACACTGCAGTTAGTAAATACTCCGGCAAAACAGCTGTCCTGCTCTGTGTAGACTTTATGCGTTGGATGGATTCCCGACGCGGGCCACATGTCCCCCTTGCTGTTATTTGTAAAAATAATACTATCACCTTTCTTTATGATGATATTCGCAGGACTATAACCACTTTCAGTGTATGAGATTGGCGCTGGTATCAACGGACTTGCCGAAGACAAAGTCGTAGGTTCTGAACTTGCCGAAATACTCGCACTTGGCGTCGCCGTATCCTTTTTCCCACCAAAAGCCACCACCGCCACGATAATCACCACAACCGCAACCACGATCCCAATAAGTGTGTTTTTCATCCCGTTAGAAAGTCCCGTATAGCTAGCGATACCATATTCCAAAGCAATACTTTGGCATATGACGCTTTCTAACGGGATTTATATGCCTATTTTTACGCAACTTTAAAAAAAATGCAAGTTATGATATGTTAGTTCCATACGCGGGTATCGTATATCGGTATTACCACAGATTTCCAATCTGTTGAGTGGGGTTCGACTCCCCATACCCGCTCATGGTCACCATCAATCAAAAAATACCGGAATTTGAGGCAAAGGCGTATCACAAGGACGAGGAGCATACGGTAAAGCTGTCGGATTACAGTGGAAAATGGCTGGTCATGATTTTTTATCCGGCGGATTTTACGTTCGTATGCCCGACTGAATTGGAGGAAGCGGCGGAGCACTATGCTGAATTTAAAAAACTTGGCGCAGAGGTAATCGCAATCAGCACTGACAAAGTCGAAACCCACAAAGCGTGGCATGACGTGTCCCCTGCTATTTCCAAGGTTCAGTATCCAATGCTCGCCGATCCGACGGGCAACTTGTCGCGCGCTTTTGGCGTCTATATCGAAGACAAGGGATTAGCTCTGCGTGGGACGTTTATCGTCGATCCTAAGGGCATTTTGAAGACTATGGAGGTACAAGACAACAGCATTGGCAGGAGTACGAAAGAGCTTCTTCGTAAACTCAAAGCGGCTATATTTGTCGACAAACACCCCGGTAAAGTCTGCCCGGCTTCATGGGAGGAAGGTGACGAGACGCTTAAACCAGGACTTGACTTAGTCGGAAAGCTCTAGTGATAAGCATATCTTGAGCTTTCGGTACATTTTCTGATTTGCCTGCCCAAATTTTAAGCACGGAGTCTTGCAAGGCGCGTCCATAGGAAAACGTGAGTGGCCACGGTCCGCCGATCTTGTTAATTGCTTCAAGATTCATAAGTGCCTCGTCTTCGGTTTGCCCTCCTGACAAAAATGCAATGCCTGCAACTGATTCGGGAACGATTTTTTTGAGAACACGCATTGTGGCTTCCGCGACTTGCTCCGGTGTCGCTTTTTCTCCGGATTCTTTTCCGGGAAGGACCATGCTTGGTTTCAAAATCATGCCGTCGAGGTCAACATTTGCTTTTGCTAATTCTTCAAAGACCATTCTTAAATATCGCTCATTGGTTGCTTCACTGGTTGCCATGCTATGTTCTCCGTCAATGAGCACTTCGGGTTCCACGATAGGGACAATGCCGGCATCTTGGCAAATTTTTGCGTATTCCGCGCTTATCTTTGCATTTTGTTCAAATCGCTCATTGCCGATTGTCAGCAAAGCGCGGGCTTTGGTGGCTTGTGCTCCAAGTTGTGCATATTCAGCAAGACGTTCAGCGAGTCGTGGCATGGGCTTTAAAGCAAAATTCTCCATGCCTTCATCAACTTTTATAATTGAAACAATGCTTTTATTTTTTAAAATTTGATCGCGGAGTGTCTCGTCAAATTGGATAATTCCCGAAATATACCGCTCTAGTCCCGGCGTGGAGAAAAGCAATTCCCGATATGCCATCCTACTTTCATGTGTTGAGGTAATGCCGACTTTGGCAAACCGTTTTTCGATCGTGCCGAAACTTTCATCGGCTGCTAAAATACCTTTTCCGGAAGCTACAAGCTGTTTTGCAATTTCATTGAGTGTTGGCATGGTGGTGAGTGGTTATGTAACGGATAGTTTTTGAGCTTGCACGCATGACGACAGAGTGTGTTGTGATGGAATTATTAAAAAATCTTACACCTTGCAAGAGCGGACCGTCAATGACACCAGTGGCTGTAAAGGTTAACTGATTGCCTTTCGCAAGATCATTGGCATCTAAAACTTTTTTTTCGTCAGGAAAACGGCATAGCAATTGTCCGCCCATGATCTTGATCGCGGCGGCGGCAAGTACGGCTTCCGGAGTGCCTCCTGTGCCCATTACCATGTCAATTCCGGATTCCTGATCGCATGTGGCTATACCGGGTGCCAAATCTCCCGCATTGATCAAGTGAATTCGCACACCTACCTTGCGAAGCTCATTGATAAGTTTCTGATGACGATCCCGTTCCAAAACCACAACGGTGAGCTCTTTTGGAGATTTGCCGAGTGCTTTTGCGACCTTCTGCACATTTTCTTTGACCGGAGCCTCGATATCAATAACGGATGCGGCTTGCGGTCCTACAGCAATCTTTTCTATGTAAAACTTGCCCTTTGGCATCTGCATGAGAGAACCTTTCGCACCAGACACAACAACACACATTGCATTGGGATAGCCAAAAGCTGTGTTCGTTGTTCCCTCTAAAGGATCCACGGCAATATCCATTGCAGGACCTTTACCCGATCCCACGCGTTCGCCTTCATAAAGCTCCGGAGCTTCGTCTTTGGTGCCTTCTCCGATGACCACGCGTCCTGCAAAATCAATTTGATTGAACCGGTCGCGCATTTCATCTACGGCGGCTTGGTCAGCGGCGATCTTGTCGCCTCGCCCAATCCACGAAGCCGCGGCTATTGCCGCGGCTTCGGTGACTCTTACGAATTCGAGCGCTAAATTGCGATCCATCCCGTTAGAGGCAGTAGGACAGCCAACTACGTTTATGTGTTATATATAACCCGCCAGGGCTGCCTCTAACGGGATCCATTTTACAGGACTGCTTCCTTGAGTGCTTTTGAAGGCACGAACTTGGCTTTCTTGGATGCCTTGATCTGGATAGTCTCGCCTGTGCGAGGATTGCGTCCTTCGCGTGCGGCGCGATCGGCAACTTTGAAGATACCAAAACCGCTCAAATTGAGCTTGTCGCCCTTCTTCATTACCTTTGTTACTTCCTCGATGAATATATCAAGAAACTCCCCCGCTTGCTTTTTGGGGATATTCAAACGCTCTGACAATGACTGTATAAACTGTGTCTTTTTTACTGATTGCATATGTTTATTGGTTAATATTATATACGGTACGATGATCGACCTTGATGTTTGCAATTATACGCGTAATCCTTATGTTTTTGCAAGACCCCCTTAAAAAACTGTGGATAAACCTGCCTACCGGCAGGCAGGCCATCTATCTAGCATATTCAATCGCTCTGGTTTCTCGTATGACATTTACTTTGATTTCGCCAGGATATTTCATTTCTGATTCGATCTTTTTTGCCACATCCCGTGCAAGTTGAAGCGCAGAAAGATCATCAATCTTGGCTGGTGTAACAAAAATACGAAGTTCGCGCCCGGCCTGAATGGCATACGACTTTTCCACGCCTTCAAACGAGGTCGCGATGCGCTCAAGGTCCTCAAGGCGCTTGATGTAGACCTCCACGGTGTCTCGGCGCGCACCGGGACGAGCTCCGGAGATAGCATCAGCGGTCTGGACGATGCGAGATTCTAACGTGGAGTATGGATATTCCTCATGGTGCGATTCCATTGCTCTGATGACCTTTTCATCCATTTCGAATTTTTGCAAAATCTTGCGTCCGATTTCCACATGTGTTCCCTGCACCTCGTGATCCACCGCTTTTCCAATGTCATGAAACAATGCGCCTTTTTTGGCGACCATGACATCAGCGCCAAGTTCAGCGGCGAGCATCGCCGCTACATGCGCCATTTCTGTTGAATGCACAAGCACGTTTTGTCCAAAGCTTGTGCGAAACGCAAGTCTGCCCAGAAGATACGTAAGTTTGGGATCTACAACTCCAGCTCCCACCTCAAAAAGCGCCGTTTCGCCCGCCTGCTTGATTTTTTCATTAAGCTCTTCCTTTGCTTTTTCCACCATTTCCTCGATTTTTGCCGGATGGATGCGACCATCTGCAATAAGTTTCTCTATAGCTAATTTAGCAATCTGTCTTCGCACTGGGTCAAAGCCTGATACTACCAAGGCTCCGGGCGTATCATCTATGATAACATCCACACCCGTCAACCGCTCTATGGTCTTGATATTTCTGCCTTCTTTGCCGATGATTTTACCCTTTACTTCGTCATTGGGCAAACTGACGACCGTCGTAGTGGCATCGGCTATATGTGATCCGGCGTAGCGCTGGACTGCAATTGTCATGATTTCTCGAGCTTTGCTTTCGAGTTCGTCGCGATTCCCCTGCTCCTGTTTTTTTATTTTTTGATACAATTCGTCGCGATACTCTTTTTCGATATTTTTAAATAAAACATCTTTTGCCTGTTCTCTGCCCATACCCGCTATTTTTTCAAGTTCAGCGATCTGTTCGAGTCTTTTTTTATCCACTTCCAGTTTGACCATATCAACTTCAGTCATCCTTGCTTCAAGCGTGCGCTTTCCCTTTTCCAGCTCATTTCCCTTGCTTTCTAGTTCGCTCTCCTTCTTCGTTAAAAGATTTTCGATACGTGCAAGTTGTTGATTTCTTACTTGCTCTTCTTTCTTCGCATCCTCCATGATTTGGAGTGATTTTTGCTGAGCTTCCAATAGAAAATCCTGAGCTTTTGTCTTAGCCTCCCCAACGAGTTTTTCAGCACGCTCTCGCGCCGAGCTTATTTTTTTGTTCGTTACGAAAACACTAAGAAAGTATCCTGCAAGTGCACCGACGATAATTGCAACGAGACCCTTTAGGAGGGTTATTGTTTCGATAGACATTGTGAATTGGGTTAAAATTCATTATGATGTAAGCATACATGAAACCGATTATACTTGCAATACTGGATGGCTGGGGATACAGCAATAAAAGAGGCGGAAATCCCATTCTTGAGGCTCAAAAACCAAATTTTGACGCAATTCAGTCGAAATATCCCATGGCACTTCTTCAGGCATCAGGGCTTGCTGTCGGGCTGAACTGGGGAGAATTTGGTAATTCGGAGGTTGGACATCTATCCTTGGGTGCGGGGAGGGTGATAGAGCAATATTCAACGCGTATTGATCATGCAATCAAGAATGGAACTTTAAATTCTAACTCTGTTTTAGTCGAAGCACTTCAGCATCCGACAGTTCATTTCATCGGTTTGCTTACTGCAGGCAATGTACATGCGTCATTTGAGCATATCATCGCCTTACTTGATATTGCGAAGACATCCGGCGTACATACTTTTCTGCATCTTTTTACTGATGGCAAGGATTCTGGTTTACAGGAGGGCTTGTCGCTCGTAAAAAAACTACCCCAAGCACCTACAACCTTGATCGGACGCGATTTTGGCATGGATCGCGATAACAACTGGGATTTGACGAAGCAAGCATACGAATTGATCGCACATGCACAAGGCGAAAAAACAGAGGATTTTATTTTTGCACTCCAACGATGTTATGACGCAGGCATAACTGATTCGAAAATACCCGCATTCGCCAGCTCGTCGTATGAAGGAATACAAGATGGCGACGCTTTGTTGTTTTTTAATTTTCGCGAAGACAGCATACGCCAGCTATACAATTCATTCAAAGACAATTCATTTAAATACAGCATGACAAAGTATACGGATGACGATAATCTATTTTTATTCGGACCTCCAGAAATACAAAATACACTTACTGGCGTTGTCAGTATGATGAAAAAACGGCAACTTCACATAGCCGAAACGCTCAAGTATGCTCATGTTACTTATTTTTTTAACGGTTTACGCAATCAACCATGCGTCGGTGAGGAGGATGTTCTTGTGCAATCAGTAAAAAATATTGAAAAAGCTCCAGCGATGTGTGCGCAGGAAATAGCGGATCGAATTGTGTCGGGAATGACGAAGTATGATCTCATTGTTGCAAATTTCGCTAATGCCGATATGCTTGCCCACACTGGAAATTTTGAAGCGACAAAAAATGGAGTTGAAGCAGTTGATATGGCGATCGGAATTGTACTGGATATGGTTTTAAAGCTTGATGGCGTTTTGCTTATAACGTCGGATCATGGAAACGCAGAAAAATTGATCAATCGTGTTACCAGTGAATCGGAAGGCCGACACGATGACAGTCCGGTACCGCTTTTCCTTGTAGGAAAAGAATTCCAAATGACAAATGCCAAAAATCAAAATCCGGAAATAATAGGAATTTTAGCAGATGTTGCACCGACCATCCTCGAGCTCATGGGTATCGAAAAGCCTATGGAGATGACCGGAAAATCCCTCCTCCCAGAACTTCTTGCCCACGATAGATGACAGCGGATTGGCCGGGTGTTATTGCACTAGCGGGTTTTGCAAAAAAAAGTGTGTTGTTTTTGAGTGTAGCGGAAATAGAGTCAGCTCGATAGCGAATTTTTATTTCTAAGTTATTTTTATCTTTTGGTTCACGAATCCAATGCAGTACTGAAATAGTTGCTGTTTGAGATTCGATTTTTGATTTTTGCACAAAAAGCACGTTGTTTTCTTTGCGTGCGACGTAGTAGGGTCCTCCGCCAATTTTAATATCAAGTCCATGGCGTTGTCCGATTGTATAGTACGCGGATCCATCATGTTCTCCTATTATTTTTCCATCAAAAATAATATTTCCTTTTTCAGGTTTAATATATTCTTTCAAAAAATCATGCATATCGAGCTCACCGACAAAACAGACGCCTTGGCTGTCTTTTTTGGCATGATTCGGCAGACCGAACTTTTTTGCAAGTTTGCGCACTTCAGGTTTTGTATATTCTCCGATCGGGAACAGGCAATGTTTGAGTTGCTCTTGCGTTAGTGTCCACAGAAAATACGTCTGATCTTTGTTTTTATCTTTTGCTTTGAGCATTTGAAATTTGGATTTTGGATTTTCCCGTACTCGGGCATAGTGACCGGTCGCTATACAATCAGCTCCCTCACCCAACGCTTTGCGTAAAAACAAGCCGAATTTTATTTCTTTGTTGCACATGACGTCTGGATTTGGTGTAATCCCATTCCGGTACCCCTCGATCATATACTGCGCGACATGTTTGCCATACTCTTTTGAAAAATCCCATGTCTTGAACGGTATACCTAGTTTTGCGGCAACGCGCATCGCATCCTGTCGGTCTTGCTGCCAATTGCAATAGGTTTCACCGCTCGGACTCCAAGGTTTAAAATACACACCGACAACGCGACATCCCTCCTTTTTCAACAATGCCGCCGCAACAGAAGAATCAACCCCACCCGACATGGCGACGTATACCTGCCTACCGGCAGGCAGGCTTTTAGAAAATTTTGAGTTTTTTGATAGCTTCGTATTTTTTGACATAATCACTTGTTTCGGTCGGAAATATAGCACTTTCCGCCCATGTTTGTCCATGTTTTTTTACAGCTTGAATGACGCGAGTGGATCCCCCATTATACGCCGCCGCGAGCATTTCCCGCGTCGCTGGCGCTTCGGTTTTAGACTGGATGTCATTGGCATCGTTATCGAATAATAACGTAATCGCCTTAAAAGCATTCGTGTGATCCGCCATGCCGAGCGTTCGGTTTTTTATTAATCCCGCATCAGGATAACGTTTAACCAGAAGGTCATAGGTGGACTCGATAAATTGCGCGATGCCGTTCGCTCCGGCTGTTGAATTTGTATAGCGATAGGCCCATTCCTGATTTGCTCCGATGATGACGAGTGCGCGTTCGGTAAGAGATTTTCCTCCGTCATCGGCGACCATGAGCCATCCCGGATCAACATGCTCGACAAGGACGATATTTTTCACCAAATCTTTCGGTATCACGTCAACGATCAATTTTCCCGGCTGAGCGCGGGATTGGATTCTGGCCTCCTTAAGCTCTTTAAACGCCTCATCGGCGTGTGTATTGATATATTCCTTGCCCGCGACAATCACATCCGGCCAATGGAGGCTTTCAGAATATGGCGCATACACCATATCGGTATACTTGCTTTGTGGTGCATCGAGAGCTAGTTTCAAAGTTTTTTGTTCAGGAAGATATTTGCGTTCGACCAAAAACTTATTCGCAACGATGACCAGTTCCGGACGGCTGTTGATTTCATACACGGAATTAAAACCGTTCCACCACGCGATGCGTATCGGTAGTGCGCTTGAAAGTATCTCACCGTTTGTAGAAATCCAAATCCTCTCTTCTGAAAGTTCACCTGTTTTTTTATCGAAAATTGCAAGTGCTGTTTGTTGCTTGACGCCATCCACAAATTGCAACGGTGGAGAAGCTTTTAGGAGCGCGATGCCATCTTGAATTTTGTCGTACCACCGTGACGAGCCTTTCAGTAATTGCAGGGGTGAAATCGTAAACTCATGATTCTTCAACGATGACACCGCAATTGCAACGATTACGGTGAAGCAGATGATAAGCGCGTACCATTTCTTTTTCACAGATTTTGTTCAATAATCGCGGCTTTATCAAGCGCGAGTTTTGCATAGTAATTGCAAATACTTGATGTGCAATTTGCATTTCCACTCAAATACGACTTTGCGGCGCGTGTTTCAGCCAAAGCAGTTTGCGCGGACGCTCCATCATTTGCCAACTTGATCGCCGCAGCGGTAAATGCGTCCTGAATATTCCACGGGTTGGGTGATGCATGACCGGTGCTCTGTCGTATGCGGTCTTCGTACCCCAGCCATGTTGATGGAATGAATTGTGCAGGTCCCATGGCACCTCCGCATCCATAGCTTGGTTCTTTTGAAACCTTCAGCGAATTTGGGTCTAAGCCAAGGGCATCGGTAATATGAAAGAAGGCGTTTTTTTCTATTTCCGCCCTTTTGAGATAGAAACTGCGCTTTGACGGATATCGGTTCGCAAGTCTGATGTAGCACTGATACATATCATCATTCCAATTCCCACTTCCCACATTTTGTCCGAGACGTGATTCAACTTCAAGAATTGCGATCAGAAAAGCCGGACGAATACCCGTGCTTTTTGCGGCAAGCTTGCCGTATGTAATAGCGTCCTCTACGGACACGCCGATTTGTTGCAATGACGAAATTTGTTCTCGGATACGGTCAATTTGTTGTTTTGATTCCTTCATCAGACTTTGGTATCGCGCTTCGTCACCTTTTGTCTGCTTTAAAAGTTTGTCTTTTACGGATTTATTCTGATTCAAGCTCGATGCTTGCGACAATTGAAGTGATTTTAGCTGTTGAAGCTCGGCGCGCTTATTTTCCAAATCATCTTGCTTTTGTTCCAGATCATACTTTAACTGCTTGAGCGCAACAATATTTTCGCGCAATGTGTCCTGAACGTTGTCAATATTTTGTACCGTGTTAAAAAAATCAGAAATACGAGAATCACGCGCAAAAACGTGCGTCAAACTTTCCTGATCGGAATTGTAAAGAGACTGGAGCGATTGTGAAAGTGCTCGTTTATGGATATCGATTTTGTTTTCGGAATCCGCTATGCTTTTTTGTGTAACCGAGATATCATTGTTGGTTTGATTGATGGAAATGCTCAAGCTTTTTATTTCAAGCTGTATCTTGGATATCTGGGCATTTAATCTGTTGATTTCATTACCAAGTGTCTTTGCCTTCCCGCTTGTTTCAAGTATTTGCTGTTGATATGCGTCAATTTGCTTTTGAATTTCGGCAATTTGCTTGTTGCGCGCGTCGATTTCTTCCTGTACCGAAGCCGTCCCATTGTGTGGTATAGCAAAAAATGCTGTAATAATGAGTAGTAAAATCAACTTTTGCATGCTCCTTAAGTATATCATAAATCGCAAAACTTTTTTCAAGGGCTCGGCGATATTGGCGTTGACGACGGTTGCAAGCTATGCACTGGGATTTTTGCGTGATCGTCAATTTGCGCACGTTTTTGGGGCATCTCACACGCTTGATGCATATAATGCGGCATTCCTCATTCCCGATATTATATTAAACGTATTCGTGGCAGGAGCATTATCTGCTGCATTTGTACCGATTTTCACCTCTATACTTTCAAAAAACGATCGTTCCGAATCCGATAATTTTATCAGTTCCATACTTTCCGGCTCCGTGCTTGTAGTTGGTATCGTTGGCGTTATTGCGTTTTTCTTTGCTCCGCTCTTATCGCATGCAATAGTCGGCGGTCTCGACATTGAAGCTCAACATATATATACGAATCTCATGCGGATTCTGTTACTTTCGCCGATCATCTTTGCTGTGAGCAATACGCTTGGCGGAATCTTAACGACCAAAGAGCGATTTTTCTGGTTTGGCATGTCCGCCGTTTTCTATAACCTCGGTATCATCCTTGGCACGTATTTTCTGGGTCCGTCTATGGGAATTTACGGAGCGGCTGTGGGGGTTATCATTGGCGCCATGCTTCATTTATTACCAAGATTGATCGCATCATGGCGGGACTTTTCATATCGTCCTTTGCTTCAAATCACTGAATATACGCGATCATTTTTCAAAATCATGCTTCCAAAAATGGCGGGGCATCCCATAGAGCAGTTCACCTTTCTTGGATTTACGATGATCGTCTCGGTGCTTGGTGAAGGCTCGGTGAGTATCATGAATTTCGCCCGCAATTTTCAAAGCATGCCGATCGCGGTAATCGGCATTACCTGTGGTTTAACGATATTTCCGCTCTTGAGCAAGGCCGCCGTACGTCGTGATCGACGTGATTTTTTGCGAGAAACGTACTTGAGTTCGATTTTGGTATTTGGTATCGCTTCACTCGCCGCAGTGGTACTATTTGCTATTCGTTACCCACTGATTTCAATTTTACTTGGAGGCGGAAAATTCGATCAAAGCGCTATCGTCACGACAGCGACGATGCTAGCTGTTTTTGCGCTATCCATTCCGACCGAAAGTGTCAATCAGATCCTCGCACGAGGTTTCTACGCTTTGCAAAACAGCATCACGCCGACGCTCATAAGTGTTCTTGGGCTAATCATAGCAGTCGGTGGCGCCTACTTTTGGCGTCCTTCGCTTGGTATCACCGCAATCGCCTATGGATTTCTCGCGGGTAGTCTGACGAAGATTATTCTGATGTCTTTTTTGCTACGGCGCGAAAGTCGTTCTCTGTCTCTTTGAGATGCGCTTGTGCTTCTTTGATCAGCGCCAAGCCTCGCTGGTATTTTTTGAGCGCTTCATCGAGATCAATATCCGGGTTTTGAAACCACGTCGAAATTTCCTCGAGCTCCGCGAAAGCCTTCTTGAAATTAAATTCTTTTGAGCTTTGTTTTGCCATGATAAAATTGTGCTTCTACTATATCACTCTCGTCTATTTCCGCAACCGATTTAATAATTTTGTTGTCGGTATTACGCACGATCGCATAGCCTTGTCGCAACTTAAATTCTGGATTCGAAAGCGTTAGCTGGTGCTGATAGTTTGAAAGCATAAGGTTTATCAGTTTAAAGTGTTCTTGGATAGATTGTGATACTTCGGCATTCCAAAGCGCCATGCGTTGCTTAAGATCGGCAAACAGTGCAGAGATATTTGTATGTAAAGATTGAGCTATGTTTTGAAGCGTCATTGGCGCGGATTGCCAGTCGGCAGAGATGATTTTTGCGGCGTCCGTGGGCGTACTGGCGCGCACATCAGCCACAAAATCCGCAATCGTCACGTCTCGCTCATGACCGATCGCTGTGATGACCGGAATCCGAGATGCAAAGATCGCCCTCGCGATGTCTTCACTATTGAATGCCGAAAGCGACTCCAGCGATCCCCCGCCGCGAGTGACGACGAGGACTTCGGTCTCTGGTGCATTTTCATTGAACCATCTGATTGCTTCACAAACCTGCTCCACTGCTTGCGCTCCCTCCACACGCACGTCGTATAATACTATGTCGAGGCCTTGCCTCGACAAGTGCTTCGTGAAATCGTTTTGCGCTTCACGATCTTGCGCGGTAATCAATCCGACTGATTTAATAAAGCTCGGCAATGGCTTTTTGTATTCATCGCTAAACAATCCCTCGGCCTCCAGTTTGCGCTTGAGTGCCTCAAATTGCCGCTTGAGCGTCCCTTCACCTGCCAACATTATCCCGAACGCCTTAAACGAAAACATCCCGCTCCGTTTCCAAATTTCCGGATACCCGCTCACTTTGATCGCCATCCCCTCCTCAAGCTCGATTCCCAGCTTGTCCATGATCGAATTAAAGCCCATGCAGTTGAGCGACGCTTCCTCCTCTTGATCGTGAATCGTAAAGTAAGTCACGCCTCCACGCCGATTGATCCTCCCGGTCACCTCGCCTGCAATCGTCACCTTGTATTGGCGCATGTTTACATTCACCGCCTCCAAAAATTGCGAAACGGTAAGCTCTTGGTCTTGAAAAGAGAAAGGCATAATTGTATGCTACCATCATGGAAGAATACAAACAAATGAAGTCAGATGAGGAGTTATTAAAAGGCAAAGAAGCTTTTTGGGATAGCAAAAACCATGAATCTCGTGTTGATGTACTTCAAGAGGAAATTCAAAATATGAAAGACGAAATACGCAGACTTTTGGCGCAAGCTTCATATCCCGGTGGCACGGACGAATTTAAAGAGAGAATTACAAAAGAAATTTCAAATAAGAAATCCGAAATAAACACTGCAGAGGCGGAATTATCTAGACTTCGCAGTATCGATCGTCCATCTTGAGAAGATTCCCGTAGAAATTCGTCTTCCGTCGCGTTGAGAGAGTAAGAGTTCGCCGTGGGTGATAGTGCCGGGGCGGTATTTCATGGTGTCTTCGAGGAGGTTGTTAAGAGCGATCGAGGATGAGTTGGTTGCGTAGCCGTTGACGAGCAAAAACCGCGCATCGGGGGAAAGCAATGAGGCGCAATCGCGCAACAAGCCGGGTAGGTCGCGATTGAATTTCCAGATACTTCCCGAGGGTCCGTGGCCGAAGGCGGGCGGATCGAGGAGAATTCCTTCGTACTGCGCCCCGCGCTTTACTTCACGCTTTACAAACTTTACCGCATCTTCCAGCATCCAGCGGATCGAGTCTGCGGGCAAACCCGAAAGCTTTTGGTTTTCCGCCGCCCAATCAAGCGCGGGCTTCGATGCATCCACATGCGTCACATGATGACCCGCTTTTGCTAGAATCATCGAGGCAGCACCGGTATAAGCGAAGAGGTCTAAAATACGAGAGGGCTTTTGCAACTTTTCTATCATCCATTTCCAGTTTTCCTCTTGTTCAGGAAATACCCCCGTGTGTTTAAAGTTCGTCAGCATGGCTTTGAGTTTAATATCACCGTAGGAAATAATCCACGGATCGGGCATGGGCTTTTTGACCTCCCAGTTTTTTTCCGCAAAAATGGCGTCGACGGTCTGCCAATCAGCGGCAGTCAGATGGCGCTCCCAGATAATTTGCGGATCAGGACGCGTCAAACGCACGCTTCCCCAGCGCTCCAGCCTCTCCCCCTCACCGGTATCAAGTAGCTCATAGTCTAAACTCATGCTAGTGTTATATCATGCTTATTGATGATGTGACAATTAAAGTAAAGGCCGGCGATGGGGGCAAAGGCAAGGTGTCTTTTAATAGCAACATGAAAAGCCTTGGTCCCACGGGAGCGACGGGGGGCAATGGCGGAAGTCTATATCTTGAGGGCACCGATGATCTTGGCGCGCTCTATCAATTTCGCAATAAAAAGGACTGGAACGCGCAGGACGGCGAAGACGGTCATACGCAATTCAACGATGGTCCCGATGGCAAAGATTTGATTTTAAAAGTTCCGCTCGGTACGGTCATCCATCCCACTTCGCCCTCCGGGCTTCGCGGGACAAGTTCCGAGATCACTAAGCGTGGAGAGCGCATACTTGTGGCCAAGGGCGGTAAGGGAGGAAAGGGCAATTTTCATTTTCGATCGTCCACAAATACAAGTCCCAAGGAATTTGAGGAGGGTACGCCCGGCGAGCAGTTTACGGTGCGTCTCGAACTCAAGCTTATCGCCGATGTGGGTCTCATCGGTCTTCCAAACGTCGGCAAATCCAGCCTGCTGAACGAGCTCACCCGCGCTAAGAGCAAAGTCGCCAACTATCAGTTTACGACGCTTGAGCCTCATCTCGGCGCGTACTACGGCGGGATCATCCTCGCCGATTTGCCCGGACTCATCGAAGGCGCGGCGAGCGGCAAGGGTCTTGGCATCAAGTTTCTTCGCCATGTCGAGCGCACCAAAGTGCTCTTTCACTGCATCGCGGCCGACTCCCCCGATCCCGAAGCCGATTACCAAACCGTCCGCACCGAGCTCGGCAATTTCAACAAAGCCCTCCTCGACAAACCCGAGTATATTTTTATCACCAAAAGCGATCTTGGTGTTCCCAAAAACTTTAATCGCAAATTTCTGCCCGTTTCCATCCACAACATGGACAGCCTCAAAGAAATCGAGAATATCCTCAAGTTTCTTTCCTCATAATCTTGTAGTCCTTTTCCCTCGCGCGCCAGAGGTGGTCGCCTTTGATCAGTTGCTCTGATAAAATTTCCCCGATGTAATGTCCCGCGGTTAGATGCGGGCGGATGACGTAGTCGGCGCCTTTTTGATACAGAATTGTTGATTCGTGGTCGTTGTCGGCACGGAGGATAATCTTCCGCGAGCGCGGCCCGCCAGTCCGGGTGGCGGGTGCCTTGCTTCGTAATTGCGTGAGCAACGTCATGTTGTCTTCAAACATCGGACTCGTGCAAATCACGAGCTCGCTTTCTTCAAAATTGGCCGCCTCCAAAATATCCCGATCGGCGATATCGCCAAGCAACACCGTGTGGCCATGTCGCTTGAAACGCTCGACGACCGCGGGGTCAAAATCAATGATAAGAAGTTTTTCTTTGGGCAGATGCGAAGCGATAATATGTCCGATGCGCTGGGCGCCGATGAGGATAATCGGCTTGTGAAATTCCTGCTCAAGGAATCCATCTTCGTTCATCGGGTCAATACGCTCAAAGATAGCAAGGAAATGCCAAAGCTTTTGCACTATGCGGTCGGCGTGGATAATCAGATAGGTTGATGTGACAATCGTGATGATGCCCACCGCCGTGATGAGACCGACCACGGATTGGTCGATGTGGCCGAGTTTCAAGCCAAGTCCGGCAAGGATTAAACTGAACTCCGAAACCTGCGCCATGGTCACGCCCGTCATAAAACTCGTCCGTCTTCGGTATCCCGTCATCCCCATGATGATGAGCACGATCAGCGGATTGCCTATCAGTACAAACAGCGAAAAGACGATGACGGGCCAGCCGAGTC
>CAYHEP010000017.1:0-18415 GCA_964355775.1 uncultured Candidatus Saccharibacteria bacterium
AAGAATTGGCGATTCTGCATTTTGAGGGAAGAAAATTTTTTAATCCTTATGAAAAAACAAGAAATCAAAACAGTCCACCAATTTGGCAGATACGAATTGATCGGACCTGTAAAATTACCACTCAAACTTTCTAACAACAATGGAAAGATAAGCGAGTTCACTCTCTGGTATTTTGCTTTTCCGGGCGGACAATACACCGCTTTAATTAAAGGCAACCCGGCAAAAATTAAGAAGCCGCTAGTGCGCGTAGAATCTGTCTGTATTTGGGCACACCTCTTTGGTTCACAATATTGCGATTGCGGTTGGCAGTTGGAAGAAGCAAAACGGCGTATTGATGAAGAAAAAAATGGGTTAATCATATTTGCGTTTGAACAGCATGGTAAAGCTGTTGGATTAAGAAACCACTTTCTTGTTTACGCCGAAGGTCAGCGTAGAAAGCACGAGCTAGTTGTGGACGCTTATACTTCGCTCGGGTTTGATGAAGATTATCGAAAACATTATGGAGATGTGGCAGATATTCTTCGCCATTTCGGACTAAAAAATATTCGGTTAATGTCGAACAATCCGAATCGTATTGCACTTTTGAAAAAAGTAGGAATTTCTGTTGAACGAGTACCACACGAAGTTTCATTAAACGAATACAATAAATCAGAAATGTTTTCGAAAAAAGTGAAGCTCGGACATTTATTAACTTTGAAGAAAAAGGATGGTAAATAGTTTTCATAAAATATATTTGTATTCGCTTTACGAATGCTTGGATTTAATGCCGCCAAAGAAAAACTTGAAATTGTCAGCGGTGCGGCTCCGCCGCCTTTCCGGATTTTCGCGGGGGGATTTACTCGCCGCCTGCGGCGGCGAAATGCGTTCGGACTAATTCAAGAATACTGCACTTTTTGTCCCCGTAGCTCAGCGGAAGAGCGCTTCCCTCCGAAGGAAGAGGCCAGAGGTTCAAATCCTCTCGGGGATACTATAAATACAAAACTGAGTATGCTACAATGAATTTATGATAGGAATGGGAGGTGGTCACTGGGACGATCTAAAATATCTGCTAATTTTCGGAGGATTTGTTGTCATCCTTATTTTTGCGTTCCTCGTAATAGCATTGATGCGTGCGATAAAACCTTCCAACAATCAAACCATCACTGACAATATTCAAGCCGTTACGCCAAAACCTGAATTTTCCAAAATGCTTTATTTTCTTGCGATTTTTCAAGTCTTATTGATCGCTTATGGTTATGTTCCCTTTTTACGCGTTTTTCTTTATTCACTCGAATCTATATGGCTTTTTAGTCCACTGGTGGTGGGTATTAGCACAGTTCTATCTTTTATTTCTATGCGACGAGGTGCCAATCTTGTCGCTCCAAGGTATGCCCTCATATCAGCGTTTATACTCTTGATTAGTTGGGCTATGAATACTGGGTTTTTCTGATCATTGACGCTTGATCTTTAATACTCTACATTATTTGGAAGATGTTGATTTTGGTTTAATTTTGGTATACTGGAGAGGTCGGATAGTGGTTCATTCCAACGGTTTCGAAAACCGTCCGGGCGCAAGCCCGTCGTGGGTTCGAATCCCACCCCGAGCACCTCGCTCTCGTCGTTCAACGGATAGGACGCAAGATTCCGGATCTTGTAATAGAGGTTCGATTCCTCTCGGGAGCACAAAACTATGGAGTCGTCGTAACTTGCGCCGGCAGCCAGTCGAGGTAACAGCCGAGGCCATAGCTGCAAGAGGCACGGACTGCAAAATTTGCGTTCGTGAAAGAGCTTGAAGTCCATTTCGGAAAATCCACTGTAACATCTACCCATGTCATATTGTCAGCACTACACCCGAGTGTGACGGTGTGGGTAGGGCCATAGCTCAACCCACCATTTTTACTTATGCTGAAATTGAAAGCATTTGATGCACAGATAGGTCCTATCTTAGGATGATGTCCCTCAACACCGATTTGTACGGATGCCGATGCGAAGCCGGACGGAATACTAAGACCATAATTTCCCCAAATACCTTGATCTCCGCTTACCCCAATCGCGTAGTTATTGTTGGAAGAGTTTGCATTTCCACACATGCTCCAGGAACCATTACATGCCGATGGTGATCCGATATATGTTGCCGCATGAGCTATATATGCAATTCCTACAGTACCAATGACCAATATAAGCGACAGAATTAGTTTGTTTTTCATGGCACCATCATAGCATGTTTTCTTGTAAAATTGTCAACAGTGCTGTAGATTTGGTATACTGGAGAGGTCGGATAGTGGTTCATTCCAACGGTTTCGAAAACCGTCCGGTCGCAAGGCCGTCGTGGGTTCGAATCCCACCCTCTCCGCAAAACTATGCAAGAATCACATCTCCCAACATATTTTTTTCTTATAGTACTTTCCGCTGTCGTAGTGGTCAGTGTTTTGATATTTTTGCCGTACCTCAATGCGCTTGTGCTGGCGGGTGTGTTTGCGATTTTGTTTCGTCCGCTGTTTCGTCGTTTTTTGTCAATGATACCCAGTCTACCCGGTCTTGCATCGCTGTTGACCATTATGGTGGTGATTCTTTTGATCGTTATCCCGCTGTTCTTTTTTGGACGTCAGGTGTTTCAGGAAGCACAAAACGTTTTTTTTGCCATACGTGATGGTGCAGATAGCGGGATTTTGGATTTTTTCACCTCAAAACTAAACGGTTTCATTGATGCCAAAGAACATTTTCAATCTATCTTGAGCTGGGTTGTTGGGCATGTTGGATCGGTTTTCGCGAGCGTAACTCAAGTCGTGATCACCTTTTTTGTGGCATTGGTAGCCCTCTTCTATTTTCTCAAAGATGGTACGAGGATCAAAAACGCGCTCATTGAACTTAGTCCGCTTCCCAATCAATACGACCATGAAATATTTGACCGTCTGCATCTTGCGGTCAATTCGGTTATTCGCGGATCGCTCGTGATTGCGGTGATTCAGGGCGTGCTGGCGGGTATCGGTTTTTCCATATTTCATATTCCCAATCCGGCGCTGTGGGGCGGTCTTGCGATGTTTGCGGCGCTCATTCCGGGCATTGGCACGTCGCTGGTGCTGATTCCAGCCGTCATCTTTGCTTTTCTTTCCGGTACGTTGGGCAACGCCATCGGATTGCTCGTTTGGGGCATGCTCGCCGTGGGGCTGATCGACAATTTTCTGGGACCAAAGCTTGTCGGCAAGCGTATCAAAATCCACGAGCTCTTGATCTTGTTGTCAGTCCTTGGCGGTATCGGTATGTTTGGTCCGATGGGCTTTATCATCGGCCCGCTGGTATTGAGCCTACTCTTTACCTTGCTGGATATTTACAAAAATGTTATCTTGAACAATCAACTGGAGTAATCGCTCGTATTGTGGTTTATCAATCCGAGTATACAACTATGCATGCAGTAGAAATAAAAGCCGAGGAAGTGACAAGCAACGACAAAATCGCGATGGGACCCTTGGACATCCACGAGGACAAATTTGTCCTGACGACCGAAGGTGGGAAGGAGAAAGAATTCAAGTTTCCAAAAGCTCGCAAAGTCGCCGAATGGATTGCGAAAAATCAATCCAAATTCGGAGAGCTTTCTCCGGAGAGCGCTATGCTTGAGTTTGTACTACGGCATTTCGAAGCCATGGGTGAAGCGGGAAAAACAGAAGCAGAGGCGCTTTCCAGACAACTTGAACAGGATTATGGTTCCGATTACCGCATAGGAGTGACAGAGAAATGGGACAACGCGCACGAGCTCGATCTTGGAAAACTCTATTTGGAAACAGGATTGGAAAAACCGGAAGCGGAAGAAGAGGAATAGCGTTTGATAAAATAGACTCCATATGATATCTCTTACGAAAAAAGATCTTGAAATAGTACTCGATAAAAAGCTTGATGCGCTTCAGCAAGATATCGAGAAGAAAATTGACGCTTCGATCAAATCCGCCGTCAGCGATTTTACTGAAGTCGTTCATGACATGATGTCGCTTGCGGCGACAAAGACCGATGTGCAAGAAAGTATTGATGAACTTGGAGAGCGCATGGACGAACGATTTAAAATAGTAGAAAACCGTCTCGACGATACCGCCACCAAAGGAGATTTTCGCAAGCTTGACCAGAAAATTGATGATCTTGCTGTAAAATTCGATATCATCAAAAAAGTCACTATCGACGATCACGAAAAGCGCATCACCAAGCTCGAGCACCAAATCTTGCACGCATGAGCACGAGCGAACAACTACAACAGAAACGCCATACGCTTGCCCACTTGCTGGTTTCAGCAGTGAAGCAATTGTGGCCCGGATCTCAAAACGCCATCGGACCGGCGATCGAAAATGGTTTTTACCAGGATTTTGAAATTGCCGGTACTATCACCGATGAGGATTTGCCAAAAATCCAGCAACGGATGATCGAGATTTTGCCGACCTGGGATGTGTTTGAGGGCAGAAACGTAACCCCCGAACAAGCGCGCGAGCTCTACAGCTGGAACAAATACAAGCTGGAAATGATTGAAGACTTGGCCTCACACGGAGAGCAGATTACCTTTTACAAGTCAGGCGACCTCGACGATCTGTGCCGCGGTGGACACTCCGAACATCCCGCACACGATATCAACCCCAAGGCGTTCAAGCTGACTCATGTTGCCGGAGCCTATTGGCGCGGGGATGAAAAAAACAAGATGCTCACGCGCATCTACGGGCTTGCCTTTGATACCAAGGATGAGCTCCAAAAACATCTCGCGATGCTCGAGGAAGCAAAGAAACGCGACCATCGCAAGCTGGGCCAGTATTATGATTTATTTACCCATTCAGATTTGGTGGGAAAGGGGTTGCCTTTGTTTACTCCAAAAGGCACGATATTGCGCGAAACGCTGAATGAATTTTCGCAAAAACTTCGTGCAGAAAAAGGCTGGCAAAAAGTTTGGTCTCCGCATATCACAAAAAATGATCTCTATAAAACTTCCGGGCATTGGGATAAATTCGGAGGCGAACTGTTTTTGGTAAAAAGCCAAGAGACCAGCGATGAACTGGTCATGAAACCGATGAACTGTCCGCACCACCAACAAATCTATGCATCACGCCCGCGCAGTTATCGCGACCTACCGATAAAATACATGGAAACCACCACAGTGTACCGTGATGAAAAAGCCGGTGAGCTCTTAGGGCTTTCACGAGTGCGCTGTATCACGCAAGACGACGGACATGCATTTTGCATGCCGAGTCAAATAGAACAAATCTACGGCGAGCTTATCGAGGTCACCAAAACATTCTATGACGTGATAGGCATGAAATTGCGGGCACGACTTTCATTTCGCGACCCCGTGACTCCGGAAAAATATCTCGGTGAGGTTGATCTTTGGGATAAAGCGCAATCCATCTTGCTTGACGTAGCCAAAAAGCAAAATCTTGATTACTTTATCGCGGAAGGTGAGGCGGCGTTTTATGGACCAAAAATAGATTTCATGGGTATCGATGCCATAGGTCGTGAATGGCAACTTGCCACGCCACAACTCGACTTTGTTCAGCCAAAGCGTTTTGGTTTGACGTACATTAATGACAAAGGTACCGAACAAACTCCGGTTATGATTCATTTTGCGTTGATGGGATCCATTGAGCGTTTTCTTTCGGTGTATATCGAGCACACCGCCGGACATTTTCCTCTCTGGCTGGCGCCTGTGCAGGTAGTGGTGGCAAGTATCAGCGATAAGCAACTCGAGTATGCTACGGAAATTGTGGCGGGATTGCGGGAAGCCGACATCCGTGTAGAGCTCAACGGCGACAATGAAAAAATCGGCAAAAAAATCCGCGATTCTGAAATGATGAAAGTCCCCTACTTGGTGATACTTGGTGATAAAGAAATTGAAGCTAAGAAAATCGCTGTCCGCAAACGTGGCGGTGAGGATCTGGGACAACTTGAACTTGAATCATGGATCAAAACTCTCAAACAGGAAATCGAATCAAAATCCTTGTAATCGTAGGTCCGACAGCAAGCGGAAAGTCAGCACTTGCTTGGAAACTTGCTCAAGAATATAACGGAGAGCTAATTTCCGCCGATTCGCGCCAAGTCTATCGCGGGCTTGATATTGGAACCGGTAAAGAGAAGTTCCTCCAGCATCTGATCGATGTCGCTGATCCAAGCGAGGACTACAATGTCTCGCATTTTGTCAGAGACGCAAAGAAAGCGATCGAGGATATTGTAAGACGTGGCAAGCTGCCGATTGTAGTAGGCGGATCAGGTTTTTGGATTGATTCGCTGGTCTTTGGCCATGATCTCCCCGAGGTCTCGCCTCGTGGTAATTTGCGGGCGGAGCTTGAGAAGAAAACATGGCAGGAATTGTTTGAGCAATTTGAAAAGCTTGATCCTGAACGCGCCAAGCATATTGATCGGCACAACAAGAGGAGATTGATACGGGCATTGGAAGTTGCCATGGTTACGGGAAAAGCGGTGAAACCGCTATTGAGCGGTTCAACCGCTCAATACGATGCGCTCTGGATCGGTATCAAAGTTCCCAAAGAAGAGCTTGATCACAAGATTGAGAAACGGCTCAATGCATGGTTCGATGCCGGTTTGATCGAGGAAACAAAAAAACTGCCCAACGCCGAGCGTTTCGGGCTCGCCTACACGGCCATAGCCAAGTATCTCAAGGGCGAGCTCGACGAAGCCGAGATGCGCGTCCAAGCCCTGCAATCAATCAAACAGTACGCCAAACGCCAGATGACGTGGTTCAAACGCAACAAAGTGATTCGGTGGATCGCTTTTGGAAATCAAGTAGAAAAACTTGTAGAAGATTTTTTGTACCTTTAGTTTTTGGAATTTTCCGCTGATATGGAATGTTGTTTCCAACAACCTCTAAGAGGTCCACAGGGCTATTTACTTTTTCGACATAATATGTAAAAATAGTACAAATGGACAAAAAACCCATATTTATCGAGAGAAAAATAGATACTAAAATACAGGCATACTTGGATTTACCTGAAATATTGGCAATTGTCGGCCCAAGACAATCCGGCAAAACTACCTATTTGCAAAACCTATTACAGGCGAAAGACGGCTTTTATTTGTCTTTTGAAGATCGTGATGCTTTGAATTTGTTTAACACGGATATTAAGCAATTTGTCGAAAAATATATAAAAAAGATGGATCTGATATGCATTGACGAATTTCAGTATGCCAAAGAGGGAGGCAAAAATCTAAAATACATCTACGACACATTTCAGGGCAAGAAAATTATCATTTCCGGCTCATCGGCCATTGATATCACGGTACATACCATAAAGTATTTGGTCGGTCGAGTCGTGGTTGTAAATTTTTGGCCTTTTGATAAGGCCGAACTGAAAACCGTCTTCCCCCACTTTAGCGATAGAGAACTCTACGAATACTATGCCAAATTTGGCGGATATCCCAGGGTTGCCATTGCATCCGATGACGAAGAGAGAAAATTGGTTTTAAAAAATATATACAATACCTATTTCTTGCGAGAGGTCAAAGATATTCTTGGATTGGTTGATGAATATAAAATTCAAAAATTATTGATTTATTTGGCGCAAAGCGTTGGCGGCACGGTTAATTATTCCAAAGTTTCCAGCCTTTGCGACATACCAGAAAGAGATGTCAGAAAATATCTTGAATTTATGAATAAGACTTTCGTGGCTTATTTGGCATTGCCGTTCTATACAAATAAACTACGAGAGATAATCAAGCAGCCGAAAATATATTTTCTTGACAGTGGATTTTTGAATCACATTCTATCTTACGAAGTCGAAAGCGGTAAGAAGCTAGAGCAGGTTATATTGATGGAATCGTTAAAGAAAGGCTTCGAGTGTCGCTATTGGAGAACTAAGTTGGGTCAGGAAATGGATTTTGTAATGTATAAAGACAATAAAATCTTAGCTGCGCTTGAAGCAAAAGTTGGTGGACAATACACAAAAAGTTTTGGTGCTTTCAAAAATACCTATAAAGAAATCAGTGCTCACTTAGTAACTCCGGAAAATGTATTTCAAACAATGGATGTTCTAAGATAGACGCAACAAAAACATCCAGTGGGTGGTGGATGTTGTAAAAGCAGAGAAGATAGCCGCAGAGTGGTTTAGATAGAATGATCTTTTCTGGCGATAGATCCTACGGCATCGAATATAGATGTTTCATCGGGGAGACTTTCAAGTGGAGCGAGATGCCTTTGAAGTCTTTGCTGTTTTTCTCCATCTGATCGTTGCGAACCATCAATTTCTTTTTTCAGCCATCTTCGAAATTCACCAAGATTTTTTACATCACCATGTTTTTCTCCGTCGGCTAAATAGGTTCGCAATCTTTCCAAAACTATTTCATGCTCTCGATCTTCGGCGCTTTGAGTTGGTGTCTGATCTAATTGTGGCGGTAAGTCACCTTGTCCCATGGTAATTTCAGTTTATATTAGCCCAATTTTTTTTGCAAGAGTGTTGAGACCACCTCGGGATTTGCTCGGCCTTTCGTGGCGGCCATGACTTTGCCGATCAGGAATTTCATGCTTTCCTGCTTGCCTTTTTTGAAGTCTTCGACGGCTTTTGCATGGGCGGAGATCACATCGTCGATGGCATCGGTGAGGTCGCTTGCATCGGAAATCTGACCCAAATCTTTTTCTTTCATGATCTCATCCGGATCGCGTCCAGAAACCGCCATCTCATCAAGGACGGTCTTTGCGGCCGTCGACGACAACTCTTTATTGGCTATTTTCTTTATGAGTTCGGCAAAGTTTTCAGGATTGATCTTGCTGGGTTGCTCCGTCACTATGTAATTTGCCGCAAGCGTATACAGGCGTGGTTCACCAAGTTCGCTTGCCACTTCCTCAAAAAAATCTCCAAATTCTTTGGTAATAGTAAAAATTTCGACTTGTGCGTCAGTGAGTCCGTACTGTCGCATAAAGCGATCCCGACGCTGTTGGGGCAGTTCGGGGAGCGTGGCACGGATTTCCTCAACCATTGTTTCTGTGAAATGCATCGGTGGCAGATCCGGCTCCGGGAAATACCGATAGTCCGCGCTTCCCTCTTTGGTGCGCTGGCTCACGGTGATCTGCTTTACATCGTCCCATCCACGGGTTTCTTGCACGATCTTTTCTCCGTTCTCGATCGCTTCCACTTGCCGCGCAAACTCATACTCCGCAGCTTTCACAGCGGCACTGATAGAGCCAATATTTTTGACTTCAACCTTAGTTCCTAATAATTTGTCATTTGGATTTTGGGTTTTCGGTGCAACCGATATGTTTACTTCGACGCGCATCTGTCCTTTTTCAATATCGGCATCGCTTGCACCAAGGTAGCGCACGATGAGCTGGAGCTCTTTGGCAAAGCCCGCGATCTGATCGCTTGAAGTGATATCAGGTTTTGTCACGAGCTCCATGAGCGGCACTCCCGCGCGGTTGAAATCTACCAGCGTATTATTGCCATAGTGCTTGAGCGTACCCGCGTCTTCTTCCATGTGAATGCGCTCGATCCGTATGCCATTGAGGTTGCCGTCTTTGCAGATTGGCATATCATACTGCGAAATCTGATAGCCCTTGGGCAAATCGGGATAAAAGTAGCTTTTGCGGTCAAACTTTGAGTGCTCGTTGATCTTGCAGTTCAACGCCAAACCTACACGGATGAGCTGGCGGATCGCCTCTTCGTTGATTGTCGGAAGCGTCCCGGGATTGGCCATGCAGATGGGACAAACGTTGGTGTTTGGTAAAGGTTGCTCACCCGCCACCGAACTGGCGGGCAGGTTTTTGCAACCGCAAAACATCTTCGTCGCCGTTTTCGGCTCGATATGAATCTCAAGCCCGATGGTGGGTTCGTAGTCCATACGCAACTTCAATGTAGCACAAAGCTACTTTGATCTCCAGAAGCAGCCGACTTTATTTGCAGTGAGCGTAGTAGATCCGCAATCATTGGTAGGTCCGGCAAACGTCCAGCTTGCATCGGGCTTGCCGTTGGGGAAACAGCCGACTTCGTATTTTGATCCGTCGGAATATCCAAGCCGTCCGGCGAGCGCTCCGCAACTGGGCAATTGACAGGCATTGTCCCACCACTCGCAGATCGGATTTGTATTCGCGTTGCAGGAATTTTGACTCAATCCAGAACACGTCGGACTGTTGAGCGTTTTGAATGGTAGTGTCGAAAAAGTCGGTTTAGGAGCGGCTCGACATGCATTGTTTTTCCATTCGCACACGGCCGGACAGGGGGCAACAAAACATTGCGGGTTGCCCAGAAGACAGGAAGTTTGCGTAGTGTATGTGTTGCAATTTCCTCGTGGCAGAGCTGAAACAAGGGGAGAGTTTGATGGAGCTGAAGAAGAAGTTGGTGTCACAGAAGGAGTTGGCGTAGGACATCCGCCGTCGCCGAGGGGATTATAGCACTGTCCAGCCCTGTAGTTAGGGTTGTAAATCGTAACATCAATCTCGTCGGTAGTCCCAAAATCATAACCGGCTGTCACGCTGACTTTGTAGGTGCCGGAAGGGAGATTTGGCACCCAGAAATAAAGCTGTTTTCCAAAATTTGTTCCCCTAAACCAACCACTTCCATATCCGTTCCCATCGCTGGCAATTCTTTTGCCGTTAAATTTAATCTGATTTTCGTTATTGGTAAAACCATAGCCATTCAGGAAAACTTTCCATCCCTGCATGATGGGTCTATATTCAGCAATGCCAGTAAGTTTGACACCACGAGGACTGTTTGGGTCATTACATGTCGAGGTTAACTGACTGTAGACTCCAGGTAACGATCTCCCAATGTTCACGCCTTGTTCTGCCAAGTACTGGGATTGATAGCGATCAAACCACGTAGTATTTTTTTTAATAATACCATTGCTTACGCCAAAATATCCTGCCAAAGACAGAGCGATTTGATCTTTGGTCGCCGATGTTGGGCAATAGTATACACCAGATGTGCGGAAGTGATTAATTGCTGGTGCTTTTGTGTGTGCATCTGCATTGCTCAAGCTAAAGTTCAATCCTTCGTCAGAGTTTGCGGTGTCGCCAATGCCAAGCTTTGTCTGAAGACTTCCGAATTCGACCGAGAGCGCGAATGCGAACGCAAGCGCCGTACCTCCAAGCGCCAATGCGAGATGCAAAAGTTTATTTTGGTTCATAATGGTATTATCGCTTGCTTCTCAATGGGCGTCAATCGAGGTTGTCAACAATAGCTTGTATGATAGCTTTTGGAGATTTCCGTGCATCTATGATTGTCGCATCAAATCTTTTTGCCAATCCCAAATACTTTTTTCTGATTTTCTCCAGCTTTTCTTTCTTTTCAAAGTATTCTTGTTTCTCTTTGCGACTCATTATGCGTTCTATGGCTTCGTGTGCGGGCAGATCCAAAAGAAACGTAAAGTCCGGCTTGAGAAAATCATGCTTCAAGTCTTTTTGCGAGACCCCAAAAGCCGTACCATACGCAAACGTCGAAAGCGCGTAGCGCTGGCAGATTACCGTTTTGCCCTTGGCAAGCGCCGGCTTTATGATGTTCTCAATATGCGCCATGCGGTCGGCTATGTAGAGCTTTTGAAAATCCAGCGGTTTCGGGGCGGTAATGCGGTGTTGCAAAACCGCATGGATTTTTTTGCTCGCCACTGTGGGTTCTTTCGTAATGATACTGTTGTCAAGCCGTTGTGCCAGCAATTCCGCAATTGTAGTTTTTCCGCATCCATCGATGCCTTCCAGCACGATAAAGCGTCCCTTAGTTTTTTTTGCAGACATATTCGAGGAGGAGAACATCGTTTGAAAGGTTCGTGAATGCTTTGAGCTGGAGCTGTATATCCAGTGGTTCGTTGAAGATCGACATGCCTTCGCCAAACAAGACCGGTTCCACCGTGACGTATAGCGTATCGACGAGTCTGGCTTTCATAAACATGGTATAGATCGTCGACCCGCCGCAAATGGCGACTTCTTTGTAGCCACGCTTTTCCAAATCGGCCAGTAATTTTTCTGGTTCCAGAGTGGTAGTTTCCACGCCCGGTATTTCCTTTTTTGAATAGACAATGTTTAATCTTCCCGGCATCGGCTTGCCGATCGTCTCATATGTAGTCTGTCCCATGATCATGACACCGGCTTGCTTTGTGCGTTCGACAAAAAACTTTTTGTCTTCCTTGCTTGTCCATGTTGCCGCATGTCCCGCATTGCGTGCGATCTTTCCGTCGGCAGTCATAGCGACAATAATAAATGCTCGGATCATAGATTTGAGCTTACCATGATGTTTGCTATAATCCAATGATGCAACAATATCTTGATTTACTCCGTGACATTAAAGCCAATGGTGTCAAGAAAGAAGATCGTACGGGGACCGGTACTATAAGCGTTTTTGGACGCCAAGTGCGCTATGACCTTAGTAAAGGATTTCCCGCCATGACCACCAAAAAACTGCATCTCAAGAGTATTATTTATGAATTACTCTGGTTTTTAAAAGGCGATACGAATATAAAATATCTCAACGAAAACGGCGTGCGTATTTGGGATGAATGGGCTGACGAACATGGTGAGCTTGGACCCATCTACGGCAAGCAGTGGACGCGTTGGCAGGGATATGACGGCAAACCCATCAATCAAATCGCCCAGGTGGAAGAGATGATCAAAAAAAATCCTGATTCACGTCGGATCATCGTCAGCGGATGGAATGTCGCCGATCTCCAACAGCTCATTGGCGGCAAAAAGACCGCTCCCCCGCCGTGCCATACGATGTTTCAGTTTTATGTCGTCAATGGAACGTTGTCGTGCCAGCTCTATCAGCGGAGTGCCGATGTGTTTCTTGGCGTTCCGTTTAATATCGCCTCCTATTCCTTGCTCACGATGATGATGGCGCAAGTTACGGGACTCAAGCCGGGAGAGTTCGTCCATACCTTTGGCGACGTGCATATTTACCTGAATCATTTCGAGCAGGTCGCAGAACAACTCAAAAGAACACCGAAGACGCTCCCGACGATGAAAATAAATCCCGATGTCTCTTCCATTTTTGACTTTCACTTCGAGGACTTTACGTTGGAAGGCTATGATCCTGATCCGACGATCAAAGCCCCGATTGCGATCTAAGCGCTACTTATTGAGGACCTTTGCCATCACGATCCCTTTTTGTTTTTGGTATTTGCCTTTCTTGTCGGCATAGGACTCTTCGCAGACTTCCTCGGCTCCTAGGAAAAGAAACTGCGCAATGCCCTCATTGCTGTAGATTTTTGCGGGCAATGCGGTGGTGTTTGAAATTTCCATGGTCACATATCCCTCCCACTCCGGCTCCAATGGGGTAACGTTGACGATCAGTCCACAGCGAGCGTACGTGGATTTTCCAAGACAGATGACCAGCACATCGCGCGGGATTTTGAAATACTCAATTGTCTTTGCCAAAACAAAGGAATGCGGAGGGATAAGACAAAAATCCCCCTCATAGTCAACAAACGACTTTGGATCGCTGTGCTTTGGATCGATGATGGTCGAATTTATGTCAGTCGCGATTTTATACTGCCGATCTATGCGCGCATCGTAGCCGTACGACGAAACGCCATACGATACCTTCCCTTTTCCCACTTGCTTTTCCGCATAGGGTTTGATCATCCCCTTCTTCGCCATTTCCCGTATCCACCGATCGTTTTTGATTCCCATAGTCTAAGCAGTATAACGAATACTTTTTGAAAAACAAGTCTAAGATTTACTGCCCATTAGTTTCTTAAACCTCTCGATCGTTTCAGCGAGCGATCCTTCCATATTGACCACATGCCATGGGATGCTGGTTTGTTTGAGTAGCTTAGTAAACGTATTCGGAAAATCTCTTTTCATTCGTGTTTCCCATGCTTCCGTATGATGCCGCATTCCGCGTTCCATAGCTCGTTGATAGCAAATATCTCTTGATGCATCGCAAAGAAACATCGTTGGAGTATATATGTTTTGGAGTTTTTCAATTTCTGAAATATTCAACTCCGGATGGTTCGTGCCGATTTCCAAGATTATCAGACGATCTTCGGCAGTTTTTAGGTGACGATACATGTTTCTATACGCAGTTTCAGTTTTTTCCTCGGGTACCTTGCCGTCTACGCGGAACTGTTCAACAAACGGCAAAACATCAACGCAAGTTTTATTTGGGAAGATATTTTTTATGATTGTGCTTTTGCCAGCTCCAGGTTTTCCGGCAAAAATATACAGGCGTTTTTTATCCATTTCTTTTTTCATTTGTTTTGTACCCGTCATCTTCGGACCACGTAAGCCAGAGGCGCTTTGCGAAGCCGCCTTTCTTTTTCATGTTGGCGGAGAATGCTTTGCGGAATTCAGCTGGCGTTATTTTTTTAAATTTCTTCAATTCTTCCATGACCGCCGTCAAATCGGCAAGTTCGTCAATAAGTTCCGTACGATCTTTTGCCGCTACGACTCCGCCAGCTTCTTCTGCTATCTTTGCAATCAGCGCCTTTTCAAAATCCTTGCTGTTCAGCGTTTTTGTTTCAAATTGTTTCCCCTTGTTCCGCATCATTTCCGCAACCCCGTCGCGAATAATCTTGTTGTAGTAGATTTTTTTCATTTCTTTTTTAGTTTTGAGCGCAGAAACGGCAATTCTTTTTCAAGTTGCGAGTGTAATGGACTTGGCAAAGCATCCAATGAAAACCAGCCAAACTCATCTATGTATTTCGGGTCGTTGTTTTTGACCTTTTTTGGATCGACGTGAACAAAATGCACATTCATGATCCAGTGTGTAGTGATACCGTTGTTATCCCTGACTACACTCTTGCTTCCGACATGTTCTACTGTTTTTGGCTTTACGCCGTATTCTTCCATAACTTCCCGTCGTACGGCATCATCAAAGCTTTCTCCAAATTCCATCGATCCCGCTCCCGAATCCCATCTTCCATGCTCATCGCGGCAGTTGTTGCTTCGTTTATGAAGAAGCAAATTGCCCTTGCCATCGTGGCAAAAAAAGACGACGTTGACGCCAATGTAGTCTACCCCACGCTTGAGATCGAGATGGCGAGCGATAGGGATGATTTTTTTCTTTGTCTTTTTCATCGATGATCACCTGAGCCCGCAAGTTTTCCTCGTTTTTTTCGAGAGGCAAGTTTCTTGATGTTCATACGTGCAATTACATCAAATTTTACGCCGAGTTTGCCAGCCATTTTTGCCATATACCACAAAATATCCCCGAGTTCGTAGATTAGATCTTGTTTGTATTGCGCATCAAGTTTTCCTCCCTTGTCTCGATACAGTTTTTTGATTTTGTCCGCAAACTCACCCGCTTCCCCAGCTATGCCAAGGGTCGCATTAACGAGATCATTACCAAAGATTTTCAGCTCTTCCTTATCAGAAAGCCATTCGGTTTTCTTGGCAAGTTTCTGGTATTCGTTGAAGTTCATGAGCGAATATTAGACTGAAATTATAGGATCTTTATTTTGAGTAAGCAAGTAGATGCCAAGTATCATTGGAACAAGCGCTAAAAACTGCCATATAATCGGCTTGTCATGAAGAAAAATCCATGAAATTAAAATTGTAAAAAATGGTCCAATACTGCTTAATGACGCCGCCTTTGTCACGGAAATTCTATGAATTGCCTCAAGCCAAAATATTTTTGAAAGTCCAAAAAGCACGATTCCATTTATTGCGAAAAACCAAATAGACAGTTTTAGATTGGCAGGATTTGGTATCTTTGCAAACAATAAAATCAAAATAGCGACAAACGGCATACTCATTACCGTACGACCAAACATAATGGTTTCAGGGCTGATTGTTTTCCTGCTTTTTTGCTGAAAATAGTTTCCTATTGGTGGGAATGCCGTTGCTAACAGCATAATAAAATCGCCCTTATGAAAAGAAATAATACTGTGTGATAGTATGATAATAGCCCCAAGAACCATCAAGATTGCTCCAATAATGTGTTGTCGAGAAATATATTCTTTCTTCCAAACATTAAAAAACAAGAATGTGAAAAATGTTTCGACAAGTGCGATGACGCTAGCATTTCCGGCGGTAGTATAGCGAAGAGCAAGAAAGTATAGACCATAAAAACCTATGCCTATGAAAAAAGTTATCCACCAGATATCTTTCAGTGTTGAGATGCTTTTAAGTTCATGCCACGTTTTACGCACAGTCAAAATGATCGCGAAAAACAAAGCTGAAAATACCAAACTACCCGCAAATGAAACAAGTGGATGAATATGCGCATAGGAAAGAATCGTCACAACGGGGAAAAAACTCCAAGAAAGCGCTTCGAGAAAAATAAATACCTCTCCTTTGTGCTCTTTTGTCATTTCACTTCAATCCCCATGTTGCGGGCGGTGCCTTCGATGATTTTGGTGGCGGCGTCAAGATCGTTGGCGTTGAGATCGGGCATTTTTTGTTCGGCGATCGCGCGGGCTTGGGCCTTGGTGATTGAGCCGACTTTGGTTTTGTTTGGAATCGCAGAGCCTTTTTCGACTCCGGCAGCTTTCTTGATCAAAAACGCCGCGGGCGGAGTTTTCATGATAAACGTAAACGAACGGTCTTCAAAGATCGTCAGTTCAATCGGCACGATCTCACCCATCTTGTCCTTGGTTGCATCGTTGAACTTTTTTACAAAATCAGCGATGTTTATGCCGTGCGGACCCAGCGCCGTACCGACCGGAGGAGCTGGAGTCGCTTTACCGGCTTGAAGTTGGAGTTTTACTTTTGTTTTGATTGCTTTTGTCATGATTAGATTTTCTTTACTTGCAAAAAGTCCAGTTCCACCGGAGTTTCTCGGCCGAACATCGTAACCAGCACTTTAACACGCCCGCGTTCTTCGTCAACTTCTGAAATGCGACCATCAAAGTCTTTAAACGGGCCGTCCATGATTTTCACGTTGTCGCCTACCGCGATCTCGATCTTGTATTTTGGCTCATCTACGCCCATGCGTTTCAGGAGTCCATCGACTTCGTCTTTGGAAAGCGGGGTTGGGATGACGCCGGCTCCGATAAATCCCGTCACGTTGGGCGTATTGCGCACCACGTACCACGAGTCATCGGATACCACCATTTCGACAAGCACATATCCCGGATAAATTTTTTCTTCGTACACTTCGCGTTTTCCGCCTTTGATCTTGATCTTTTTTTCCTTGGGAACCAATACATTGTAAATCTTATCTTCGTACCCAAGCGACTCAATACGCTGTTTGAGGTTGCGCGCCACGTTGTCCTCATAGCCCGAGTAGGTATGGATGGCGTACCAGTTTCGCTCGCCGGTGGTGACTTGTTTGCTCATTTATTTGATGACAAAATGTTGTAACAGCCATTGGAATACCATATCCAAAGCACCCAAAAATATTGCCATCGCAATGGAAGCCCCGATCACGATCATCGTGTAGCGGATCAGTTCCTGTCGGGTAGGCCAACTGACCTTGGCGAGTTCTACGCGGACATCCTTCAAAAAATCAATGACTTTGGACATAAAGCTTGTCTTAAAAAGCCCCCGAAGGGACGCTTCCACAGTATCACAAAGCGTAAAAAAACACAACTGACCTAGGGATTGCGAGAAACCCAGGCCAAAGCGGATGCGGAATCAACAACTCGATGGCTTAATTTGGGTTTTGGCGATACCACTTTTGAAGCATTCAAAATCTCGATGCCGATGATGCCTCCTTTTTTGTCATAGTCAAAGACGACGCCCTCGCGCACTTCATCACTTTCCGCATAGCGCTTGTCGTTGAACCGGATCGACAACGCGTCTACCTTTTTGTCATAATGGAATTTCATAGGTATTTCTTTATTTTGGATGTACGAAAGACCGTGACAATCACAAGGTCTCCGCGCTCCTTTTCGTATACTATCACAAGTGCATACGGTTTTCCAGTCCAGATTATCTTTTTTACCGCTCGCATTCGGCCGTCGGATTGTCGAAAAATCTTATCGGGATCTTGTACCACTCTTCCGACTAAAACTTTAGAAAGCTTGCGATCTCGTATCTGATAACGTGCATGATCGCTAAAACGAATTGGCATTATTCTAAAAAGTTCTTAACCTCTTCCGCAAACTCTGCTCTCGCTTCATCACTTTCATCTTTTCTCAGCGGACTCCAATTAATAAGCGGCATATCTGCTTTGAATCGTGGAATGATATGGAATTTATAGTGAGCCGTTTGATTGTACCCGCTTCCCGAAATATCATCTTCCGACACATGCGTAACTGCATCAGGGTTGCAAGCTTTCCTTACTGCTTGAGAAATCTTTTTTGCAACCAAGAATATGTGCGATACAAGTTCATCCGGCAAGTCAACAAAATTCTCGTAGTGTTCCTTGGGGATTACCAGTACATGATGCTTGTTGACCGGATTTTTTGAAATTATCCCATAGCATGTATTATCCCTATATACTTGAGTTTTTTTATCATCTAGTTTGCAGAATACACATTGTTCAGACATGGCGTATTTGAATTATCTAGATATCCAAATTCTTCACATTCTTCGCATGCGTTTGGATAAACTTTTTGCGTGGAACGACGTCCGATCCCATGAGGACGTCAA
>CAYHEP010000018.1:0-17978 GCA_964355775.1 uncultured Candidatus Saccharibacteria bacterium
TACAATTTCATAATCAACATCACAAAGTGTTACCGATGTACCCTGCCAGTACACTACTTTGCAGTGTTGTGGTGATTATGCTATTCTTATTTATGGGGATACCTCTTAAACTGACTTATGGAGATGTGTTACTCGAACCTCGATTCAGTAAAATTGAACCGAGGCATGTTAGTACAGAAACGAGTCTGTGCGGATTTTCTCTAAAGATACCTATCTTGAGCGCCGCAATGGACACGCTGACAGGTCGCGACATGGCGTTGGCCCTGGGAGCGCAGGGAGGTCTGGGTGTTGTTCATAAATCTATGAGCATCAAGGAACAAACCTCTATCATTGCGGAGGTTGTCGCCGCCGGATATGTTTCGGGCGCAGCGATAGGGGCGAACGCAGAAGCTCTTGAAAGAGTTGAAAGTTTGGTTAAGGTCGGGTGTAACATCATATTTATTGACTCGGCGCACGGTCATTCGAAAAATGTTATTGAAACAGCCAAGAAATTACGGGTGAGGTTTCCAAAAGTAAAGCTTGTCGTTGGCAATATAGTGACGAAGGAAGCAGCAAAAGATATGCTAAAGATTGGCGTTGATGGCGTGAAAGTCGGCATCGGGCCCGCAACGATCTGCACAACGCGAATAGTCGCCGGAATCGGCATGCCACAATTGAGTGCTGTCATGGATGTATCAGGGGCGCTTAAGGGTACGAATGTCAGCCTGATTGCTGATGGAGGTGTGAATAATAGCGGGGATATCGTAAAAGCTCTTGCAGCCAGAGCGAATGCGGTGATGATTGGCGGACAATTGGCAGGAACCGACGAAGCCATCGGAAACATCATTACGAAGAACGGGAAGAAATATAAATCTTTTCGTGGCATGGGAAGTTTGGGGGCTATGACCGACGGATCAAGCGAGCGCTATTTCCAGAATGGAGTTGCGGCTTCGAAGCTCGTTCCAGAAGGCGTAGAAGCTCTTGTTCCCTACAGAGGTTCTCTCGACAGTGTGCTCTCACAGCTTGTTGGTGGCATACGAGCAGGTATGGGATATATTGGTGCTTCAAGAGTGCCAGAGATACAAAAGCAAGCTCGATTTATCCAAATAACTTCAGCCGGCATCCGCGAATCCCATCCGCACGATCTGGCAGAATACAAATCAGCTCCCAATTACGAATAATCTCGAATGCTCATGGACAGATTCCTGCTACTCGGTAATCGTTCAATCCAACATTCGTTGGCAGCGAGATTAAAGAGTGAAGGTAGTGAAGTCCACGTATTTCCCGGTCAAAACTTCGGCGGATACGAGATAACAGTTGACCCTGATGTTGATAATTACGATTGCATCGTTGTAGGATCGTCTCGCTATTTTAGCGACGCTCTTGTCCAAAAGGCACTCAAGAGTCGCGCATGCGGGGTCTTTGGAGTTGATGGTAGAGCAGGATTGCTCGAATCCTCCAAGTCTTTTTTTGCCGATTTTGCACTTGAGAACAATATACGTGCGCCCGAATCTCGCGCATTTATGGATTTTCAAGAAGCTTTGGATTTTGTAAGGTCTCACGAACCACCCTATGTGATAAAAGCAAATGGTCCTGCGCGAGGATGCGGAGTCGCAATTCTAAGTAACATCACAGAGGCGCAAGAGGATTTGCATAGGAAATTAGTAGACAAGCAATCTCCGTATTTTTCAGGTGGGGTGACTATTGAGCAGTATGTTCATGGGTTTGAAGTGGCCGTGAACGTATTGATTGATGATAGAAGCTTTGTGATCCTGCCACCGACTAAGCCCTATAAGCGCCGTAACGATAATGACGTTGGTCCAAACACTGCCGGAATGGGGTCAGTGAGTCCTGTCTCACTGAATGCCGATTTCTATCGCGAATTAGAGAACGGTATTATTATGCCCACCATGAAAGCTATCAGATCCAAGGAATGGTATTTCAGGGGTTGTCTTTTCATGAACCTAATGCTCAATGACGAGGGTATCCATGTTCTTGAATTCAACTGTCGCATGGGAGACCCCGCGATGCTTGTTAACATCGAGCTTCTCGAGTCTTCGCTTACTGACTTATTGTTACTCGTGGCGCAGAGCAGGCTTTCAGAGGCGACAGTCATTTTCAAAAATGGCTTTGCATTAGCGACAACAATCGTAAGTGCTAGATATCCTGATGCAATGGACGAGGCAGGGCCTTTCGTATTGCCGGTAACAGACCCGAAAAGCAGGTTATTCATCGCTGGCCTCCATTCGACCCAAGGAGGCTTGTTTTCCAATAATGGCGTTATCGGATGCGCTGTGGCATACGACATTTCGCTCGAAGTAGCGAAATCCAGGTCACTTGGATTGGCTCGCGCGTTTATGAGTTCACATCCTACTGTCTCGCTCCATATGAGAAGCGATATCGGTGATTCGATAGAAGTACCTCGGCGATTTTTTTAAGTATCTTTCATTTTCCATTCAATTTGATAGGATAGACTCATGCCATCTCCGCGCGATATGCTCGCTGAAATGCAGTCGAAACTCCCGGCAATCCGGGAGAGGCTTTGACTTGGACGGATCTCGGGCACGAATAGCCGATATTGAGCTTGCGATGCAGGCGGCTGATTTTTGGGTGGATCATATCAAAGCGGGACAAACCGCCAAGGAACTCGACGGACTGAAAGAAGAGGTGGCTTTTTGGGAGCATTTTGAAGAAAAACTGCAAACTGCCGACGATGTCTCTATGGCGGGACTGAAAAAGCAGTTTGACAAGCAGTACGTCGCGATCTTTCTTTCGGGACCTTACGACCGCAACAACGTGGTGCTGACGGTGCATTCGGGCGCTGGGGGAGAGGATGCGTCGGATTGGGCGGGCATGCTGTTTGCAATGTACCGAAAGTATTGCGAACGTGCTGGGTTTGATTTTTTGATACTCAATGATTTGACAGCGGAAATTACCGGACGCTATGCATACGGATATTTGAAAGGTGAGGCGGGTGTCCATCGGCTGGTGCGCATATCGCCCTACGATGCCGCGGCGCGAAGACATACGTCGTTTGCACTCGTTGAAATACTTCCTGACATCGAAGATGGTAAGATTGAGATCAAGACCGAGGATTTGCGCGTGGATACGTTCCGATCATCGGGTCCCGGCGGTCAAAATGTCAACAAACTCGAAACCGCCGTTCGTGTCACGCACATCCCGACCAACACGGTCGTAGCCGTACAGTCGGAGCGGTCGCAGGCGCAGAACAAAGAAAAAGCACTGCATGTGCTACAATCAAAGTTAGCCAAGCTCTTGGAAGAGCATCAAGCAAAGGAATTGTCCGACTTGCGTGGGAAAATAAAAGATCAGTCCATAGAGTGGGGGAACCAGATCCGTTCCTACGTTCTCAATCCCTACAAGTCTGTTAAAGATCACCGAACTGCGGTAGAATCAAGTCAGCCTGACAATGTATTACAAGGAGAGCTGGACGAGTTTATTTCCGCTGAAATCACCAAGCATGATTGAATTTACAGGAGTACGTAAAATCTATCCGCCAAACGAGGTTGTCGTGGACAATGTGTCGTTGCATATCAAAAAAGGGGAATTTGTGTCGCTGGTGGGATTGTCGGGAGCGGGCAAATCCACCATGCTTCGCTTGTTGACACACGAACTACGCCCAGATGCCGGTACGATCGTCGTGGACGAAACCGACTTAGATACGATCGCTGATAAAGATGTGCCGTATTTTCGCCGGAAGTTTGGGACGATTTACCAAGATTTTAAATTGCTGACAAATAGAACCGCGTTTGAAAATGTGGCTTTTGCCATGGAAGTGTCGGATGCGAGCACCGATGAGATCGCCCGTGATGTTCCGCAAATTCTTTCGATTGTGGGACTTTCCGACAAGGCAAGCAATTTTCCCCATCAATTGTCAGGAGGGGAGCAACAGCGGCTTGCAATCGCACGCGCCATGATCCATCGTCCTAAGATATTGCTTGCGGACGAGCCGACGGGAAATCTCGATTTGGTGAACTCCTACGATGTGGTAAAATTACTGATGAAGATCAATGAGTTTGGCACCACGGTGGTGTTGGCCACACACGATACCAATATCGTTAACACGATCGGTCGTCGTGTGGTTACTATGGAAAAGGGCAAGATCGTACGTGATCAGCTCGATGACGGGCGATACATCATATGAATCAATGAACAAACACAATTTCAAACGATTGCTGTTGGCGGGATGGACCAATTTTACCCGCAATACCTACTTGAGCGTCGCCGTGACGGGCGTCATGTCGCTGACCCTGTTGTTGATTTTAGGACTCATGTCGTTCCAGTTTTTGACGTCGAGTTTGGTGACAAGCCTCGAAGACAAGCTGGACATCAGCGTCTATTTTAAAACAGAGGCTCCCGATGACCAGGCGTTGTCCGTCAAGTCTGATCTCGAAAAATTGCCCGAAGTCTCAAGCGTCGTATATATTTCACGCGAGCAAGTGCTGGTGGATTTTCGAAGCGATCATGCTGATGAGCCTACAACATTACAAGCGTTGGATGAGCTCGACGACAATCCGTTTGGAGCAACACTCAATATTCGTGCGAAAGACGCGCAACAGTATTCAGCCATCACGACATTCGTGGAACACAGCAGATATAGGGAGCAAATGCGTGATATCCAAAACAATCAGGAAGTCATTAAGCGCATCAATTCACTTACCACAGGTTTGCGCACGTGGGGGTTTGTCGTGACGCTCATCATCGCTTTGATAGCGATCCTGATCACCTTTAATACCATCCGTCTGACCATTTACAATCAAAAACAGGAGATTGAAATCATGCGCTTGGTAGGCGCATCAAACTGGCAAATCCGAGGACCGTACCTGACCGAAGGCGGGATGTACGGGCTGTTTTCCACCGTGATTTCGTTGCTGATTTTTTATCCCGTGCTCTACCATATTTCCGGTAAAATGTCCTCGTTCATTCCCGACGTAAACCTGTTCCATTATTTCGCCCGCAACAGCTGGCAGTTTATCCTCATCACGCTGGTCATCGGACTTGCGCTCGGCATACTTTCCAGTATCATAGCGATCAGGAAGCATTTGAAGATATAAGCTACTATGCAGGCATTTATCTCGGTATACAACAAAGCGGGCATCGCCGAATTTGCGCGGGAATTGCGCAGGCTGGGGTACGATATCATCGCGTCGGGTGGGACGGCAAAGCATCTCAAGGAGGCCGAGGTACCGGTCACGGAGCTTGCCAAGCTCATCGGGGCGGGGGATATGTTGCATCACAAAGTCGTAACGCTTGATCGCAAGTTTCATGCGATGTTGTTGGCCGATGAAAGTCCGGAAGAAGTGGCGGAACTCAAAAAGCTCGGCGTGCCACGGATTGATCTGATTTGCGGCGATTTTTATCCGCAAAATGGAGGCACCCGCCACGAGGCTGGCGGGTCCGCCAGTGCAGTAGCGGAAACCGACATCGGGGGTCCTACTATGATTCGTGCGGCGACCAAAGGCAAGCGAATCGTGCTGTGCGATGCCGACGACCGTGCAAAAGTAATCTCGGCAATCAAAAACGGAAGTATCGAGAAACTCAAGCAGCAGCTTTGGGCAAGGGCCGAAAACAGCGTAGCTGACTACGTGCGCGAATCCGCACAAAAATATTTTCCTCAAATTCCGGTAAAATATGGAGAGAATCGCTGGCAGACGGATGCGTCGCTCTATGTAACGGAATTTGATGATCCATTTTCTCCCGACCGATTTATCGTGAAAGAGGGGACTGATCGGAGCTATATCAACTTCACCGACATTGATCGTTTGCTCCAATCGGCTACGCACATCGCGGCTGGCTTTAAAAAGAACTTTGACAAACTTCCTGCTATTGCCATCGGCGCCAAGCATGGGAACTTGTGTGGTGCGGGAGTGGGAAAGGAAGCGCTCAAGAGAATGCTCAGTGGCGACCCGCAGGCAATTTCGGGGGGATGGGTATTGGTAAACTTTGCTATCAACAAAAAAGAGGCAAAGCTTTTGAAAGATGGGCGAATTCTTGATGGCGTGATCGCGCCGGCAGTGAGCGAAGAGGCCACGGAAATTCTCGCGCGAAAAAGCGGGAAATGCAGAATTGTCGTCAATCCAGCACTTGAGACCCATTTGGTGAACCTCGACGACCGCATGCGATTTCGCTATGTGCGTGGAGGATTTTTGGCCCAATCAAATTATACGTTCGTCCCCAAAATAAAAAACAAAGATTTGCTTCTTGCCTGGGCAGTCGGATCAACGTCCAATAGTAATACCATCACGTTGGTCAAAAACGGCATGATGATTGCAAATGCCACAGGACAGCAGTCCAGAGTTCTTGCGTGTCGGCTGGCGATCATGATAGCCAAAAACGCAAATCATGAGATCAAAGGCTCCGCCGCATACAGCGACAGCTTTTTCCCGTTTACAGACGGTCCAAAGGTACTTGTGGATAGTGGCATAAAAAGTCTATTTGTTACGTCAGGATCTATTCGAGACAAGGAAGTATTTGGCTATCTCAAAAAGCATAAAATCCGGATAGTTACATTCCCGGATGAGCAAGCACGTGGATTTTATGCTCACTAGATAGCAAGCATTATGTAGGTTGGAGTAAATATCATAGTAATGTTTACTATGATATTTCTAGGTTAGACCCAATGCCATTAATCCACCCGGCGATTTGACGTGCGAGCATAGAGCTCGCTTTAACTCGTATCTTAAGTATGCTCTTGTGTGCTTTCTGGTGTTTTTGCTTTTTTCTTTTTTGGAGGTAGATTCTCGAGAACTTGTCTTTTGTTGTTTGAAGTATCGATGCCCAATGGCTAATGGAATTTTGTCTTGCATCTTCTGTTTTTTCAAAAAGAAAAATATCAAACAGAAAATCATCGTCGCTGAGTTTGCCAATTTGTTTGAGCCACATGACAAAGAATCGTATCAGCAGGGGATCAGAACTCATGAAGCTTACGCCCTTTTGCATGTCACTTTTATTTTTATGTTTCCAATACAACAGCAACCCCATGAGCCACAACTCGCGTTTTGAAATAGTGGTAAGTTCTTTTTCGGAGTCAGTTTGAATTTTAGTAATAACCTCGAAAGTCTTTTGCCTTTTTTTCTCTGCGCCTCGACGAGAACCTAAAATTCGTTTTTGTCGGACTCGTTCGGCTTGCAGAGGGGAGAGTTTGAGACCCTTGAGCCAGAGTCCGAGGGTGGATTTTGGGATTGAAATGAAATCTCTGATCTCCGAGTAGGAATATCCCTTTTTACGGAGGTCGATGGCGATACGTTTCGTGTCTTTTGGAGTCGCTGAAATTGTCATGGACTAGGCTACTATATGAATACTAACATAGTAACACCGTCCAGTATTCGTGTAAAATAAGCTTATCAACACCTGTTGCATTTGTTATATTATTTGATACACTGTAAATATTGGCGGGTAGTGTAATTGGTAACACGTTTGGCTCTGAACCAAAAGACTCCAGGTTCGATTCCTGGCCCGCCAGCATGTACTTTTTGTATCTTTTGCTCTGTAAAGATAACACAATCTATACCGGTATTACGACCGATGTGAAGCGAAGATTGGAGGAGCACAAGCATGGGATCGGGAGCCGGTATACGCGTGCGCGGGGAGTGAAGAAGATTTTATACACCGAGAAATTCAAAACCCGCAGTGCGGCTTCGAAGAGAGAGACAAAGATAAAGACATGGCCTAGAGAAAAGAAACTAATGCTTATCACATGACACCCCCAAAAAACTTCCTCGGCTCCACAATCCTTGTGATAACGGCGCATCCTGATGATGAAAGTTTTTCGGCTGCGGGAGCGATCGCTCAAAATCATGAGCACGGAGGCAAGACCTTTATCATCTGTGCAAGCCACGGTGAACGCGGCATGTCCCATCTCAAAATACCGACCACATCAAATATGTTGGCTGCGACTCGAAAGCGCGAGCTCCATGCAGCGGCTCGATTTCTGCACGTCAGCAAAACAACACTTCTAAAACTTCCCGATGGTGGTATATCAGATCATCTGTCTCAACTGCTCAAGAAGAGTTTGCATATCGCACGTTCTGTGAAGCCGAACTATATCATGAGTTTTGGACCTGACGGCATTACGGGCCATAGAGATCATATTGCGGTAGGAGAAGTTGCCAAAAAGGTTGCACATACTCTAGATATTCCCTTGATCTGTTTTGCGTTGCCACCTCGAATTCATCGTCAGGCCTTGCGTTGGCTCCGATCTCGAAGAGCCGCGGGACACTATGCAGAAAACATTATATTCCAAAAGCCTACCTTTCGTATTCCTCTCAACCCTGCCCACAAGAAAAAAGCGCTTAGCTTTCACCGATCCCAAATGGATGGCGCCGATTCATTTACTGGATTTCCTGCCTATGCTGTGAAAGAATTACTTAAAGCGGAATATTTTGTGATAAACATATGAAAATTCAAGATCTAAAAATCGGTCTCGGGACTTGGAAATCGCCGATAGATAAAGCTGGTGCGGCGGTGGAGTTTGCGTTGCGTGAAGCGGAGTACAACCACATTGATTGCGCGGCGATTTATAGAAATGAAAAGGAAATCGGTGAAGCATTCAAAAATGTTTTTAATAGTGGGGCCCGCAAACGTGAGGAAGTTTTTATAACCAGTAAATTATGGAATACCGAACATGCTCGCGATCATGTGCTTCCCGCATGCAAGCAAACACTAGCTGATTTACAGCTTGAATATCTTGATTTGTATCTGATGCACTGGGGGATAGCTACGGTACCCAGCGACGACAATGCTCAAAATATACATGGACGATACGAAGAAAAGCTAAATGCCGACGGTTTTCTTATCACTGAAAAAATACCAATCCGCGAAACATGGGAGGCGATGGAGGAGCTGGTTAAAGCCGGTTTAGTCAAAGCGATTGGAGTCTCAAACTTTACCGCACCGATGATCGTTGATCTGTTGTCATACGCCAATATCAAACCTGCCATGAATCAAATTGAGCTCCATCCGTATCTACAACAGACGGCACTTGTGGAATTTTGCCGGTACAACGATATCGCTGTCACTGCGTACTCTCCTCAAGGTTCACCGGGGAATTATGGCAAAGCCAAAGGTCTTCCCGTGCTCGGTGAAGATCCGATCATCGTAGAAATCGCCAAGCATCACAGCAAATCACCGACGCAAATCATGCTCCGCTGGGCGATCCAACGCAATACAATCCCGATTCCTAAAAGCCTCAACCCCGAGCATCTCAAAGAAAACATTGATGTTTTCGATTTCGAACTCTCATTCGATAATATGCAAAAAATCGCCGGCCTTGATCGCGGTCTGCGCTTCGTCAACCCCTCCGATTGGTGGAAGATCCCGTATTTTGGATAAGAGATGAATAAAAAATTCAACAAAAAAATAGAAGATGCAATCAAGAGGGGAGACCTAATTCCTTATGAAAAGATTTGGAACTCCTACTCACAAGAGAGAAAGGATCGTATTAAGCAGAAAGCCCGCTATATTATGGCCTCGATGGAATTGCGGAAATTGCGGAAGACATTGCGTTTGTCCCAAGGCCAACTTGCCAAGAAGATGTCGGTCAAGCGCGAGTTTATTTCCCGCATCGAAAGCGGAAAACAAAACGTCACCCTCGACACGCTCTACCGCGTCGCCGAAGTTACCGGCAAAAATCTAAAGTTGATGTTCCGATGACCAAACGTGTTTTTATGGTTCATAGATGGGGAGGACAGCCAGATGATATCTGGTTTCCTTGGTTGCAAAAGGAACTCAAGCAAAAAGGATTCCAAATTTTTGCACCACTGATGCCGGATACCGATCATCCGATAATAGAAAACTGGGTTCCCGCACTGGCCCAAGCTGTGGGGACACCAGACGAGCAAACATATTTTGTCGGACACAGTATGGGATGTGAAACGATTGCTCGGTATCTGGAGACTTTGCCGGAAGGTCAAAAAGTTGGAGGAGTGGTTTTTGTAGCAGGGTATTTCAAGAGATTGACCTTGGAGTCAAAAGAAGAGTATCTCATTGCAGACCCATGGCTTAAAACCCCACTCGATCTTCAAAACGTTGCCTCCCATCTTTCCAAAAGTGTCGCGATTTTTTCAGACGATGATCCGTATGTGCCGCTGGACAATCAAGACGATTTTCGAGATGTCCTGAAATCTGAAGTCATCGTCATGCGCGCCATGGGGCATTTTAGTAAAAGCTCGGGGATCACCGAACTTCCCATCGCACTCGAAAAAGTTTTGGAGCTAGCGAAATAAAGATGGAGTGATACAATTTTGGGATGTGTAATACTAAACAATGAAAAAAGGATTTCAAGAAGCAGGGGTCAGAAGGATTGAAAGCGACGAATGGAGATTGGGCTATACGAATGATTTTAAAGCATTTGTACATGAACATCCCGCAATAATAAGGACGGTGATTAAGCCGTTGAGTGAAATAGCTAATGATCAAAAAGCGTCTGCGGGCTCTAGCAAGGAAGAAGGGGGTATAAAAATAACTCTTGAAAAAAAACGCTATAAGTCGAATAGTTATTCCATAGAAGCATATGGCAAAAAGTTTTTTCTCAAAATGGGCCGTTATTCTAAGGAGCGAGGGTATGACGAATTTGTAGCTTCTGTGGAAGCAAAAAAGAAAATTGCAAGAATCCAAGATAGGTTGCCTATGAAAGTTGATATTGTGGACTACCAATTAGGCTTCACGCAAGGAAAATTGAACTTTTTTGTTGCGCCGTGGATAAACTTAAAAGATTTAGTTACCTATAGACATGAGCTAACTCAAGAGCAAAAAATAGCCTTGGATTCGACGTTGAGTATTCTTTTTGAAGAATTCAATGATTATGAAGACTTCGGAGGACCCAATATGGGGTATAATCCAGAAACTAATAGCCTAGTCATCTTTGATTTACAAAAGAAGTAAGATGGAGCTACAATGTGCTCATGCCAGAACCTCTTGCATCACGTATACGTCCCAAAAATCTTGATGAATTTGTCGGCCAAAGCCATCTCGTAGGGGATGGAAAACCTTTACGCGTGGCAATAGAAAAAAGCCATATTTTTTCGTTTATCTTGTGGGGACCGCCGGGAGTGGGCAAGACTACGCTCGCAAAGATCTACGCAAAATCACTTGGCGCGGACCTGCATGAGCTTTCGGCTGTGTCGGCTGGCAAAGATGACATTCGGGCGATCGTGGGCCCTTCGACAGGCTCAGGGCAAGCCAAGTTGATGACACAGATTTTGTTTCTCGACGAGATCCATCGTTTCAACAAAGCCCAGCAGGATTTTTTGTTGCCGTATGTGGAGCGGGGGGAGCTGGTGCTCATCGGTGCCACGACCGAAAACCCGAGCTTTGAAATCATCTCTGCGTTGCTTTCGCGGTGCCGTGTGTTTGTGTTGAATCCTCTGACGCCCGACGAGATGAAGCTGGTCATCAAGCGCACCGGCATCAAGATGAATGCGCAAGCCCGCGATTGGCTGGTTGCTATGGCAGACGGCGATGCACGGCAGGCGATCACGGTTTTGGAAAATGCCCAATCTCTCTATAAAGACATCACCGTCCAAGCGCTAAAAGACACGATCCAGAATAAATTTTTGCGTTTCGATAAAAAAGGCGAGGAGCACTACAATACTATTTCTGCATATATAAAGAGCATGCGCGCCAGTCAGCCCGATGCGGCGCTCTACTATCTTGCCCGTATGGTGGAGTCAGGCGAGAGTCCGACGTTTATCGCACGGCGTTTGGTGATCTTTGCTTCAGAAGATATCGGACTTGCCGATCCCAAAGCCCTCATGATCGCCAACGATGTCTTCACGGCGGTGGATGCGGTGGGATTCCCCGAAGCGGCAATCAATCTCGCCCACGGCACGCTGTACATGGCGACCGCCCCCAAAGACCGCGCCGTTGTCGATTCCCTCGGCGAAGCGACGTCTGATGTCAAAGAACACGGCAACTTGCCGATCCCGATGTCCATCCGCAACGCACCGACAAAACTGATGAAAGACCTCGGCTACGGCAAGGGCTATGAAAAGTACACCGAAGAAAACTTGCTACCGGAAAAACTCAAAGGTAAGATATATTATAAACCAAAGAAGAAATGACCAACCCAATCTTTGCGCTTTTGTGGGGCGCTTTCAAAAAAGCTGCATGGGCACCAATTGCAGTTTTTGTAATCCATACCGTTTCTACGCAATTTTTTCGTGCATATTTTCATCTGCCCAGTCTAGATACAATCGAGCATTTTGTTGGGGGAATTGCGATAGCGTATTTTTTCTATCATCTTCTTGCAAGCGTCCGATCAACGTTGTTTCAGCCGAGATACGAGATCGCAATGCAAAACGTCATCGTCTTTCTCGCCACGGGAACTACGACTGTTTTGTGGGAATTTACAGAATATATTCTCGATCATACCTGGGTGATCCACGGGTTACGGCAAGGCAGTGTTGGTGACACGATGCTTGATATGGCTCTTGGTATGGCGGGCGGGATTTGTTATCTCGTAATAAGAAGTAGAACGTACAAGTTGCCCTAGAAAAAGTTTTAGAATAGGATTGAGGGGTTTCACCCCTCAATTGGACAACGACACTTTTTGGTGCTAGTTTTAGTTTTTGAAAGGAGGCATCAACATGGAAGTCCTTGCGGTAGCCGTTGCGGCCTGGGTTATCCTGGGCATGCTCGGGGTCGGTATCATCGTGTCGAAGTCGGGGTGGCCAAAGGGTCCAGTGGGAGCGCAGGCTGTGGTCGTCTCGGCCTTCATTCTCTTCGGGCTCTTTACAGTACTGATGGGCCTCGCTGTCCCAAGGTCCCGAGACGACGCTCCACCAGACCCTTAGCGCTAGCTCTTCGGAGCGGTCTGTATCGGTGCGAGAGCCCGAATCGGACCGCTGCAGACTTGAGTGATTTTTTGGAAAGATCGCTGAAGTTTGCTATACTCAAAGCTAATAATAATTTTTTAATTATGGACCTCATTCCACAAGAGAATCCGACCGTTGCTCCCGAAGCGTCAGTGCCAGCATCACCGAAAAAAATAGCTCCGATCATCATTGCGATTATCGCGCTGTTGATTGTTGGCGGGGGAGCGTTTGCGCTCATGCAATCGGGCGTGCTGAAGGGCGGAAGTCAGGCGACATTTGCAGGTGCATACGAAGCATTTACCAAAGCAAAGACTATCAATCTCGATGAAACAGTTACGTTGGAGCTTGGTCTCAAGCCCGGAGTTTTTGGCGGAGTAGCTCCTACCGATTCATCTGCTCCCAAGCTTGCCGCACCTCCTCTGACCCACGTCACTTTTTCGCTCAAAGGTGATGTTGACAAACAGGATCTCAACAAACCTCGTCTGGACGCAATGATCAAGATGATCGTGGACTCTCCGGGCTTTGCGCTGACCTATGATGCAGAGATGCGCTTGCTGTCCGACAAAGATGCTTACTTCAAATTAAATTCATTCCCGCTGGCAGGCTTTTTACCAAGTTTGCCACTCAACCAGTGGATCCATGCCCCCATCTCGGACACTGATTCGCAGTCGTTGAGCCAGCTTCCATACGGAGCAGGACTAGGGGCAGTTGATGCAAAAAAATTCGACGAGATCAAAAAAGTATTCGACAGCGCCACACTCCTGCAATTGACCACACGCAAGAAAGGTCCTACCACGGCGGGGGAGCAAACGGAGATTTTGGGCTTTACGATTCCCAAAGAAAATCTCATTGCCTTTCTCAAAAATGCATCATCGGCATTCGGTCAGCCGATGAGCGATGACGATGCGTCGGATCTTGCGAAGACGCTCGATAAAGCTGAAATAACCGGCGACATGATCATCGGCCGGAGTACAGGCCGCCCCTACGCCGTGAACTACCGCATCGTGCCCAATATCGCCAGTCTTGAGCAGTACGTTGACCGGCTGGTGCTTACCGGTACGGTGACGTTTTCCAATTACGACAAGCCGATCATGATCGAAACCCCAACCGGCGCCCTCGAGATACGAAACGTATTTCAGATGTTACTCAACTAAGGACTGCCGTTGAAATATACTTTGATGACAACAGTGGACACTATCCAACGGTACTTACTTCAGCAACGATAGGAAAATACTTGAGTAGTGGAGAGCTTCCCAAAGATCCGGTGACTGGTAAGGATTATTTTTATGCTCAAGGTGGTGGTTCCTATATGGTTTGGACGGAGCTTGAGCAGACATCAGTTGCCCTTAAAAGCGATAGCGACATCAACGGAATCCGATATTATGGCATAGATGCATCAATGCCCCAAAGCGAATTGTGTACTGCACCATATGCAAATGGCACAGCCCGCGACTGCATCTTTGATCTGGGAGTGAAATAAGGCATAAGGTACATAAACGTCGGCATGAAATGATTGAACCAGCTTGCTGTATATGATTGAAATTGATATAGTAGACATATCGATAATCTAGGAACTATGGATGACCTGAAAAAAGAAATAGAAACCTATAATGAGATGAAAGACGAGTTGGAATCGCAACATATGAGCAAATGGGTGCTTATTCATGGAAATAAATTAGTCTCCACATTTGAATCCTTTGAGGCAGCTGCGGAAGATGCCATGAAACGCTACGGTCATGGTCCATATCTTATTCGGCAAGTGGGAGCAAAATCGGTAAATTTATCTGCCTCGGTAATGTATCGTTTTGAACATGGCCGAAACTAAGTGCGGATTTAATGATATGCCCGGTGGCGCGACTGGAACCTCCCTTTTGGTTGCCTATGGACCGACACTTATGGTAAACATCGGTTTTGATGTTCGCTGGAAGTCCAACACAAAAATTTCACCTATGCCTGGATTAAAAAATATTCAGGCGCTTGTCGACTCTTTAGCATGTTCGTATGGTATACGAAGGAAAAAGTGGAAATGTTGTTTTGTCTTTATGACCAAACGAGTTTTTATTATTCACGGTTCTTGATTTTATAAATTTAATCTCATACAATACCACCATGGATACACCAAAATGTTCAAAGTGCGGGATGGAGACGAACGGATACAAGTGTCCGCTCGACGGATGTGGGTCAGTGAATGCCACACACGACGACGCTCACACGAGCGGGGGACATAATTGTCTTCCCATGTGCGTCGGTTGCAACGAAGCAGAAACCAAGTGCACGTGCTAAGTGTAGATTTTTTCTGTTTGTTGTGATAGCATGAGGGTAATGAAGCAGACGATTGCAATCATTGCCCTTTTTGCGCTTCTATCCATGGGAATGGCGGGGCTTGTTGGCGCGCATCATGGTGATTTTAGTTCGGTAAATTGCGCTTTAATCTGCATAAAAGAGATGCAACCGATCGCGACTGCGGCGCTTATCGCAGTCATCGTGTTGCTTTTTGCTATTTTTGAATCAACCGCAGTCATTTTTGATACTACGTATTCACAACGCTTTGATACTCGTCCTCGTACTAGATTTCGTACGCAATTCGACCACTGGTTTTCTCTTCTCGAACACAGCCCCACTGCATAGAAGTTTTGTTTAGCTAACAGCTTAACTCTTCTTCTATGAAATCTAAAATTATTATTGGAATTGTAGTTGTTCTTGTGCTTGGCGCAATTGTTTGGCTCGCCAGACCAAACGCCAAAAGCACAGATGAACCGATCGCGATCGGACCAACCGTCCTTACTGTCACCGAAACCAACTTTGATTTTGGCACGATCTCAATGGCCAAAGGAAAGGTCAGCCATAAGTATTCAGTAACCAACACGGGAATCGAACCCGTCACGGTCAATAAACTCTACACCTCGTGCATGTGCACGACCGCATCTATTATGAACGGCACTGAAAAAGTGGGGCCGTTTGGCATGCCTGGACACTCGGGAATTCCTTCGATCAACGTCGTACTCGCTCCCGGAGCATCAACGCAGGTTGAGGCGATTTTCGATCCAAACGCCCACGGACCAGCCGGTGTAGGAAAAATCAGTAGAGTAGTCATCTTGGAAAATAACGTCGGAGCGCCATTAGAGCTTGGCTTTTCCGCAAACGTAACTCCTTAACATGAGTCCCGTTAGAGACAGGATTCGCTTAAGCGAATCCGTAATCAACGATTATTCTCATTAACATGAATATACCTGATCAAAAAAATGACATAGATAAACCCGCATTGGCTGTCTCTAACGGGATGAGCAAAACTCTAAAAACACTGCTTATCATTGCAGGGTTGGTCGTTGCATTTGTCGTTGTCATGAAGATGGGGACCGCCGGTACCGCGTTCACATGGAAAGTCAGCCAGCAGGGGACATGGCTCTTGCCACTTGTGGGAATAGCGGCACTTATTGATAGCATCAACCCGTGTGCCTTCTCTATCCTGCTTCTGACAATTGTATTTCTTGTTGGAATTGGCCAAAGCCGTACCGGTATCATGAAGCTTGGTGCCCTGTATATTGCTGGAATATTTCTGGCGTATCTTGCGATCGGTTTCGGACTCATTCAGGCGCTACATATTTTCAACACCCCGCACTTCATGGCAAAGCTTGGGGCGGGAATTATGATCGTATGGGGAGCGCTCGAACTCATTAATGTGTGGTTTCCGGCATTCCCGATCAAGCTGAAGATTCCGGAAGTCGCCCATGGTGCCATTGCTCGTCTCATGAATCGTGCATCGCTTCCGGCGGTATTTTTGCTGGGAGCGCTCGTAGGTTTGTGTGAGTTTCCCTGCACGGGCGGTCCGTACCTCATGGTGATCGGCCTACTTCATGATAGTGGCACTTATCTGCGTGGAGCGGGATATCTCATCCTCTATAATCTGATCTTCGTATTGCCATTGGTCATTGTACTTGCCATCGCCAGTGAAAAGTCGCTTTTGCAAAAGGTCGACGTTTGGCGTAGAGAACATAACCGCGACATGCGACTCTGGGCGGGAATTCTCATGATCCTGTTTGGTGTGCTGTTGCTTACTGTATGAGTATAAAATTCAAATTAGGTGACATTATCGCATGGATAACGCGCGTACTTCACATTCCTCACTGTAAAAATTGCGAGAAGCGCCGCGTCATCCTGAATGAGGTCACAGAAGCCGGTATCAAAGAGACTCTAAAAAAACTAAAACAATGCTGTTAAACATGGAAAATGAAATAGTGGAGGCAATTCCTCAAAAGCCTGATCATAGCCGATTCCTCGGTGTCTGCATTCTTATTGCCGGTGTTCTAATCGCCGGATCTGTACTGTATACATCACGTGTTCCTGTCAGCAAAGGCACACTTTCCGCACAAGCACTTGCTAAACTGGAAAAACAAGTACTGCCTCCCGAGGGCGTCGTTCTTCCGATTGCATGGGGGGACATGGGGAAACGCTTGGTGGAAGCAGGAGTTATTGACCAGGAAAAATTTGGCGATATCTCGGTATTGGAGCAAAAAGGAAATCTCGTCATCAACAAAGACAACGAGCATACATTGCTCAACTTGCTGTGGGCATTTGGTCTTGCCAACAAAAATGAGATCCTCGAAAAAGGTCCGATGATGGATCAGAAATATGGAGGAGCTGGAGGATTTGCATCAACCGGCGGTTGGACGCTTGCCGCCGGTGACGCCATGGATCACTACAGTATGCACCAGCTCATAACGCTTACCCCCGAACAACAAGAGCTTGTAGAAAAAACAAGCAAAAACATCTTCCGCCCATGCTGTAAAAACTCAACATATTTTCCCGACTGCAACCACGGCATGGCAATGCTGGGCATCCTCGAATTGCTCGCTTCGCAAGACAAAAGTGAAAAAGAACTGTATGCGACCGCAGAAGCTGTCAACAAAATCTGGTTTCCACCACAGCAGACTAGCTGTACAACTTAACTCCATTAGATTAACGCCTTCGTTCCCGAGACATCTCTTGCAGTTTTTCCCTTTTTTGCAATTCGAATCTTTTTCGAATTGCTAGCTCCACGAGTGCGGAATCAAACTGCGATGGATCAGTCAATTTAATAAAGTCAAAAAATAATCCTTCCTCCCACAGACGGCCTACTTCTTCCTCGTGGGCGAGATTTGATATAGGCAAAATATCACTTGTTTTTTC
>CAYHEP010000019.1:0-10625 GCA_964355775.1 uncultured Candidatus Saccharibacteria bacterium
GAATGCGGTCGTCCATAAGTATACCCTCCCAGCCTCCCTTTACGTTAAAGGGAGGGGTCACGCCTAACCCTTTAAATCCATATGGGTATAGCCCCATTCTCTCATTTTGGCATACACGGGAAATAACAATTCTGTGTCAATATCCGAATTAGGACTAGCGGATTGTCGGTCTTGTGTTCCATACCGAGTTTCGACATATGCCATCAATCGTTCGCGATCAACACCTGATTCAGAGATCCCTCGATCAACCTCGGCAAGAAATTCTTTCGTTGTTTGAGTCCAAGCCTTTTCACTGTGTCCTTTTTTATCATCGTCAATCCACTTTTCGGGGTTTTCTTTTGGGGAATGAACCTTATGCGTTTGTTCTGACCTTTGCTTTCGCGAAGAATTCAATTTTTCTTCACTCATCATATATTCCCAATAACTTTTTGCAGCAGGTCGTGGAATATTCACCCAGAAGTTGTTCATATTGCCAGAAATATATTCATTGAAAGATTCGATTCTGTTCTTGGTATCTTTCTTGGAGCGTTCATACGCTAAGCGCCATTCTTCAAGAATGGTTTCTCGCATTGATTTTTCTGGAGTTGGTGGCCTGGGGTCGTGTGTGGGCATAGTTTTCTGTCCCCCCTCTTAACGTAAGAGGGGGCTAGGGGGCAATACTTCTTTCTTGTCCCGCTCAGCAACAAATTGCTTCACTTCTTCGTAGCTCATATATTTTGGCCATCGTAAGTTTCCTCGCATATCATAAATAGGAACATATCGGCCGGCTTGTTGCATAACCTTAACCATATACTGTGGGTCCGCATAGTCTCCAATAATAACACCTGTTATTTTTTTTGGAGGGATCATGTAGCTCACAAAAGATCCAAAAGCTGTGTCGTTCCGGTCTATCTCACCTTGATGATCATATAGATTAGGAAATTTTGCACGCACTTCCTCATGTGAAAGATCTCGGATGTCTCGGCCGGGGAAAGCTTCTTCAAGATCTTTTTCCCAAATTTCATTTTTTCGTCCGTCTCGAAACCATTTCCATTCAGGAGAAAACTGACGCGTTTGTTCTATAGTTTTTGCTCTTGGTGCACTCTTATGATACCGGACGTGAATCCCCAAAGGAGGCAACTCCTTAAATTCTGAAAGATCTAAAACAAAAGTGATGCCATTGGACTCATTGTGGTAGTGACGTAAGGGCTGGTCTTCTGTCACCATATTCACAAAAATTCCTAGAGTTTCTGTATTGACCCAATTATCTTGATATTTCCGATGATAAGGCTCATCCTCTTTCCCTCCTTCTTTATCTTTTATATTTTTCTTGGTCTTCAGTGCCCATTCCTTTAATGATCCTTCTCCATGTTTGCTCAATATCCCTTCTTTCAACATCCTAATAAAGCTACCGCCTTCGTTGCTTCCATAATATTGATTCCCAACACCAGTATAATAAGTTCCTGGTTTCAAAATATCTTGAACTTTCTCCATAATCTTCTCGATATCAACTTCTCGCTCTTGATTTGGGCGTTGTTCGGCTGGAGGCTGGTTTGGATTTTCTGGTCCTTGTTCTGACATTTTTTATTCCCCCTTTAACATAAAGGGGGTTAGGGGGTATATGAAAGGGAGGCTAGGAGGGAATATCTCACGAATATACCACAAATTTCCCATTCCCCAAATTCCGGACCTTCCTATTCAGCTCCATGATCATGAGCGTGGCGGTGGCGGTCGAGGTAGGAGGGATGGTTGTAAAGAATGCGGTCGTCCATAAGTATACCCTCCCAGCCTCCCTTTACGTTAAAGGGAGGAGCTAGCCCATCAAATCCGTATGTGAATATCCCATTTCTCGGAGCTTTAAATAAATCGGCAATAACATGCGACGTAGAAAATTTTCTTCATACGTCATCTGCTTTGCTTCCTGGTCACCTTTGATTCTTTTCTCTAGCCATCCATAAAGTTCTTCTGGGTCCACACCCGATTCTTGGATTGCTCGTTCGAAATCGCGTTGGAAGTCAGTTCCTGGAGTATTAAAATACTTTTCAGAATAATCTCTACGTTTTTCTGCAATTTTCTCAGGGGTTATTTCCTGGCCCAAATCTTTTTGCAGTCGTTGCATGGGAGACGTTGATCGGAAATGGTCAACCCACTTTGGATCACTCAAGTCCAATTCGCCCAACGTTCCACCAGTTTTTCTAGGAATTTTGAGAAAAAAGTTATTGAGATACCACGAAAGTCCTTTGCCTTCATGAGCGATTTCTTCCTCAATAATTTGAGTCATCGTTTTTTCAGGATTTGGTGGTATCTGCGGAGGTTTTGGTTCGTGAGTTGGCATGGTTATTTTGTTCCCCATCTTAACGTAAGAGGGGGCTAGGGGGCAATATGATTTGGGTGGGTATACCTCACGAATATACCACAAACTTCCCATTCCCCAAATTCCGGACCTTCCTATTCAGCTCCATGATCATGAGCGTGGCGGTGGCGGTCGAGGTGTCGAGTCCCGAGCGGCGGATGATTTCGTCGGGCGTGATGGGTTCTTCGCCAAGGGCTTTGAGGATGACGGCTTCGGAGGGATTATCAGCTTTAATTTCTTCGTCCCGTACGAGAAACATATCATAGTCCTCTAATATGTCCTCGACTTTTGAAACCAGCTTGGCGCCTTTTTGGATGAGGTAATTGGTCCCTTCGGATTTTTTGGAGTAGACGGAGCCAGGCACGGCAAACACGTCGCGTCCCTGATCGAGCGCACTTTTGGCGGTGATCATCGTCCCGCTTTTGATATCGCCCTCTACCACAAGTACGCCTTTGCACATCCCGCTGATGATGCGATTGCGAGCGGGAAAGGTGAAGATCTGCGCACGTGCATCGGGTTCGTGCTCGCTGATGAGCGCACCTCCGCCGTCGATGATCCGCTGGGCAAGCCGTTTGTTTTGTGGCGGATAGAGACGGTGATCCGCGAGCCCTCCGGCAAGTACCGCGATGGTGGGGGTCTTTGCTTCGAGCGCCGCAAGATGAGCGAGTGAATCCACGCCAAGCGCCATACCGCTGACAATAGTAAAGCCTGCGCGCGCCAATGGTCCTGTCAAATCCTGCGTCGTGCGCTTGCCGTACTCCGAATGCGCGCGCGTGCCAACTATCGCGAAACATTCCGTCGTTAGCACTTCGGGATTTCCACGCACATACAACACCGGCGGGGGATCGTGGATCTGACGTAAAAGCTTGGGATAAAAATCGCTATCGAGCGTTATTGATTCGATCATGAGCCTGTTTGAAAATATCCGCAAGCTGTTTTTGTTCCGTCGGGGTAAATTTTGACAGTACGAATTCCGGCACCTTGCCGGCAGCACGCGCGCCTTTGAGCTTGCTGTTGGCTATCCCGAAACGTAAACGCCAAAACTTTTTGGTCTTTAAGGCATCTATAATTGATTGAACGCCCTTGTGTCCCGCGGAATTCCGATCAAACGAAAGCTTGAACTTCCCAAACTCAATATCCAGATCATCGTGGGCGATGATGATGTCCTCGTTTTTTACTTTGAGTTTGGCTTTGAGCTTTTTCACCGCACCACCGGAATTATTTACAAACACATCACTTTCATACCCATGTTCATGTGCGACAAATGCCCGTCCTACATTGTGACGTGTACCATCGTATTCTTTGTCTGGATTACCGATACCGAATAGAAGTTTCATACAAAATGATTATATGGTATCCTGAAAATCATGTATCCCGTTAGAGAGTATAGCATGGCCAAGTTAACCCTTTGCAATACTATACCATTTCTATACGGGACTCTCTAACGGGATGTACACTACCGACGAACCGGAAAAAGATTCTCTGCAACAACCAAGCGTTGTTTATCAGGGATTTGCTTTTTTGTGGGAAATCGTCAAAGTCGTGCTCATTTCACTCGCGATCATCATTCCTGTGCGGTATTTCATCGTCCAGCCGTTTTTCGTCAATGGTGCATCTATGGAAAGTACCTTTGAAGATGGTGACTATATTCTCATTGATGAAATCAGCTATCGCTTCAACGAGCCTGCACGCGGAGAGATCGTGGTATTCCGTTATCCCAATGATCAAACACAATTTTTCATCAAACGTGTGCTCGGATTGCCGGGAGAAACCGTCGAGGTGAAAGACAACAAGGTCATCATCACCAACCAAGACCATCCGTCCGGTATGGTGCTTGATGAAACGGCATATCTCGATCCCGAACAACAGACACGCAATCCAGTCAAAATGAAATTAGATCCGCAGGAATATTTCGTCATGGGAGACAATCGTCTCCACAGCTCCGACTCGCGCTACTGGGGACCGGTCAACCGCTCACTCGTCACCGGAAAAGTATTTGCTAGGGCATGGCCGTTGAATCAGGCAGAGCTATTCCATACACCCGTCTACTACCCTTGATTTTTACAATTTTCCTGATATAATCAAGCTATGGTAAAGATAAAGAAGCAAGACCTTCGGGCTGTTAAAGGCATGCATGACATCCTACCGGCGGACCAATCCTATTGGTCATTTGTTTTGAAAAAAGCCAAAACACTCTTTGAAGACTACGGTTTTGAACGCATTGATACGCCACTCGTGGAAATGGCGTCGCTATTTGAAAAATCCACCGGGGAAACGACCGACATCGTTCAAAAGGAGATGTACACCTTTAAAACAAGGGGAGGAGAGATGCTGGCGCTTAGGCCCGAGTTTACTCCCGGCATCGTACGAGCATACATAGAACACGGCATGCATGTCATGCCACATCCCATACAACTGTGGATGTTCGGTCCGCTTTTCCGCCACGACAATCCGCAAGCCGGACGCTACCGCCAGTTCCATCAGTTGGATGCGGAAATGTTTGGTGATGAAAGTCCGGCCGCCGACGCACAATTGATTTTTATAGGCTATAAGATACTGGAAAATCTAGGTCTCAAAAATCTCGTCATACGCGTCAACAGTATCGGAGATCAAAACTGTCGTCCACAATACATCAAAGCACTGAAAGATTTTTTCCGTGGAAGAGAAAAAAAGCTCTGCGGGTCCTGCCAACTGCGCATGAAAACCAATCCGTTACGCGTACTTGATTGCAAAATCGAGGTATGCAAAGAGGTTAGCAAGGACGCCCCGCAGTTTTTGGATCATCTTGATGAGGCATGTAAAAAGCACTTCCAGAGCGTGCTTGAGTTTCTCGACGAAGCCAAGGTGCCGTATCTGCTCGATGCGCGACTGGTGCGAGGATTGGACTACTACACCCGTACGACGTTTGAGTTTTATATTGACTCCGGAGTGGAGGGCTCGGCACAGTCCGCCTTGGGCGGTGGAGGACGCTATGATCGTCTGGTTGCAATGATGGGCGGACCGAAGACTCCCGCCGTCGGATGGGCAATGGGAGTGGAGCGTATCATCATGGCACTCAAAGAAAAGGAGATTGTACCGCCCACGTCTCATGTCCAGCCAAAAATATTTTTGGCACAGTTGGGAGAAATGGCGAAAAAGAAAAGTTTGGCGCTTTTTGAAGAATTCCGAAAAACCGGCATTCCGGTAAAGGCATCGTTTGGACGCGACAGCATCAAATCCCAACTCAAAATCGCTCATCGTCTCGGAATCAAGTATACGCTCCTGATGGGACAGAAAGAGGCAATTGATAATTCTATTATTTTGCGTGAGATGGATTCGGGCGTGCAGGAAACGGTCCCGCTAGACCGCATTGTTGACGTCGTAAAAGCTAAGTTGAAAAAATAGATGGCGCAGGATATTTTTTGCAAAATCGTCGCCGGCGAAATCCCCAGTACAAAGATTTTGGAAGACGATGATTGGATAGCGATCAACGACATCCATCCCAAAGCACCGGTGCATGTGCTCATCATTCCCCGGAAACATACAGAATTACAAAACGTCAGTCCGGAACTTGCAGGGAAACTACTCGTGGCAGCCAATACCATCGCACAACATACAGGCATAGACAAAACCGGTTTTCGTGTTATTATCAACCACGGTGAACACGGAGGTCAGGAAGTTCCACATCTGCACATCCATGTGCTTGGTGGTAAAAAATTATAGCCCGCCTAACGGCCGGCAGGAAAGGAGGCTTTTTATGGAAGTAAAACGAAAACCAAATGAAAGTGTCATGTCGCTCATGCGACGTTTTAGCCGTCTTGCCCAGCAGACCAAGATTGTGGCCAACGCCAAGAGCAAACGCAATCGCAAGAAAAAAATGACTCCACGCATCGAAAAAAATCGCGCTATCATGCGCGTCGAGCTGCAAGCGCTCCGCCGCCGTCTCGAACGCCTCGGCAAATTTGACGACGAAACATTCGAAGAAGAAAAAAGAAAGATTAAACAGACTTTAGATCTCTAACTCTGCTTTTTGAGAAACTCTAGCAGGTATTCAATATACTTTTGGTAATCGCGCAGGCAATCAGCCATTGAGTCATAGATAAGCGTATGGTCTATGACGTCGTACTCATGCGTGAGCACATTGCGCGTACCAATGCTTTTTCCAATCTCCTCGGCAAATGTTTGCGGATATACTTCAAGCTCCGCGAGCCGTAAAAATGTTTCTCGATAATCTTTTGGTGGGGATGTCTTTTCTTGAGCCAATTCCTTGATGATATGCTGATTGATATCCACGGCTCGGTTGATAATCCGTTCCAAAAAGCGTTCCACTGCGGCTTGTTTGACAACATCCGATACAATTTCATCCATGGTATGATGCGCCAATGATGACAACGGAGACAAGTCCTCTTGAATGAGGGAAATTTTTCGTTTTATAAAGTCATTGCGCAACATGTTGTTGGATTAGTTCGTGTCGTTTTTCAATCATGAAACTCTCAAGATCAAAGAGAGGTTTTGCATCAATGTAGTCCCGATAAGAAAACGCACAATATTGAGCATAGGCATAAGCATCGCCGTACAAGAGTTGACCTTTTGATGTAATCTCATATCGCAAGAGAATATTGGCAGTATTGAGGACCACGAGATCAAGCTTCCCAATTCCCCCCGTACTCAAGGCACCAACGAGTCCATCGAGAATTTCTTCATAAGCACCATAGCCAAAATGCTCAAGCCTGCTCGGTTCGAGGTATACGGCAACGTCTACATCGCTTTCGTATTGTGCAGAGCCGTCTGAACGTGAACCATGCAGGATGATAAAACGAATTCCGTTTTCTTCCGCCAATGTGGCAAGTTTGTTATTGTTTGCTGATATACCGATCATCTTGATAGTATAGCAGGAATATGGCATCATTCAACTATGCTTACAGAAAAACTCACACAAGATCTCAAAGTTGCGATGAAGGCGGGGGAGGTACAGAAGCGAGATACTATTCGCGGACTTCAGAGTGCCATCAAGAATAAGCAAATCGAAAAAATGGCTGAACTTACGGAAGAAGAACAGCTAGTCGCCGTTGCCAAAGAAATCAAAAACCGCAAGAAAGCGATCGAGCTGTTCAAACAAGGCGGGCGGCAGGATTTGATTGACAGCTACGAAGCGGAGATAAAAATCCTCGAGCCGTATGCGCAAAATTGAGAGTATACTCGAAGCTTGCTACAAAGCGCTGAAATTGAAGCGCGATGAGGTGGAGGTTGGCGTTTTTGTCGTCAACTCGGCCAAAATGCGGGAGCTGAACCGCAAGCACCGCGGCAAAGACAAGCCTACTGATGTGCTTTCTTTTCCGTTGCACGTAAAACATGATATACTCTATTTGGGAGATATTTTTATCAACAAAGCCGAACCAGAGGAACGGTTCCCATTCTTAGTCGTTCATGGTTTTTTGCATTTGATGGGCTACGACCACGAACGTTCTGCTCGCGAAGAAAAAGTAATGTTTTCACTGCAAGATGAAATCCTCACTGCTTTGCGGAATTGATATAGGCAATTCCGCGATCAAGACAGTCATCGCCGAAATGAACCATGAAACGCAACAACCGCGTATTATTGGCGTTGGAAGCATCGCATCAAACGGTTTGCGCAGAGGAATGGTCGTTGATATGACGGAAGCGATCGAGAGCGTCAAGGAATCAGTCCAGCAGGCGGAACTCATGGCGGGAAACAAAGTCACACAAGCCTATGTTTCTATCAACGGTTTGCATATCAAAACACAACTATCCAGAGGAGTCATTGCCGTATCACGCGCGGACAATGAAATCGTTCAATCTGACATTGCCCGGCTCATCGAGGCCGCTTCCACGGTCAGCTTGCCGTTAAACTACGAGATGATTCATGTCATCCCAAAGACGTTTATCATTGATGGACACGAACATGTAAAAAATGCGCTTGGAATGAAGGGAGTGCGGTTGGAAGTGGAGGTGCTACTCGTTGAAGGTTTGTCGCAATATATCCGCAATCTGGCAAAATGTGTCAATGCAAATGGCATTGAAGTAGCCGAATTCGTCTTTGCACCGCTTGCCGCGGCAAAGTCGGTCTTGGACAAACATCAAAAGGAATACGGCGTACTGATGGTTGACGTCGGTGGAGGCGTATCTTCGCTGGCTATGTACCATGAGGGTGAACTGATTCATACCGCTGTGTTACCGATCGGCTCGCGACACATCACCAATGATCTTGCAATAGCCTTCCGAACATCGGTGGACAACGCTGAACAAATAAAGCTTGCGCATGGCATTGCCGGCACCGCTGACATACCTTCCACCAAAAAAGAACAGATTGATCTCACTTCAATCCTCGGCGAACCTGAAACCGTGGTCCCTAGGAAGCACATCGCAAAAATCGTAGATGCGAGGATCAGCGAACTGTTTGATATGATCTCGCAGGAATTGAAAAAAATTTCCAGCACACATCTGTTGCCGGCAGGGCTCGTGCTTTCCGGTGGTGGTGCAAATCTTGCAGGACTTCCTGCATTTGCCAAAGACCGTCTTGGTCTGACCGTACGTATTGGGGGAGACTATGTGCTGGATGGTGTCTCGGAGCAGGTGCGCGATCCCGCATACGCAGTGGCGGTAGGCTTGGTCATGTGGGGATTTGACAGAGCTGAAACAACAGACAATACAAATGGCCTCATAAATAAAGTCTTTGGAAATACCATCAAAAAGGCAGGGAAATGGCTGAAAAATTTCATGCCCTGACTTATCCACAGGATGCTCCATGTTGTGGATATTGCTCTCTATACTCTTTTATGCTAGACCAAGAGCACCTCTATGGCACAGATAAAACCACCTTTTGAGACCTTTGCCCGCATAAAAGTCGTCGGTGTGGGAGGCGGGGGGAATAAAGCCATTCAGCGCATGATGGCATCCAAGATCCATGGGGTAGAGTTTGTTGCGGTAAATCTGGACGCCCAGGATCTCAATATAGCCAACGCTCCGACCAAAATACTCATCGGCAAAAACATTACACGCGGACTTGGCGCAGGCATGAATCCGGAAATCGGACAAAAAGCGGCACAAGAAAACAAGGATGAAATTTCAGAAGCCCTGAAAGGCTCAGATATGGTATTTATTACAGCCGGACTGGGCGGGGGAACGGGAACAGGTGCCGCCCCGGTCATAGCAGAAATCGCCCGCGACCTTGGAGCGCTGACCATCGGTGTTGTCACAAAGCCTTTTTCATTTGAAGGTATGGCACGAATGCGAATTGCTGAAGATGGGTGGGCGTTGCTCCGTGAAAAAGTAGACGCCCTCATCACTATTTCAAATGATCGCTTGCTTTCTATCATAGATCGAAAAACACCTTTACTCGAAGCGTTTCAAAAAGTAGACGATGTACTACACCAAGGTGTTCAGGGAATTTCAGATTTGATTACCGTCCCCGGCATCATAAATGTTGATTTCGCCGATGTACGCACGATCATGCAAAACTCAGGCTCCGCGCTCATGGGTATTGGGACCGCAAGCGGAGAAGACCGCGCCATTGATGCCGCGAAATCCGCCATCAATTCACCGCTTCTCGACATCTCCATCGATGGAGCGCGCGGCGTACTGTTTAATGTCTCAGGGGGAGCGGATCTTGCCATGTCGGAAATAGCCGAGGCGGCAAAAATCATCACTGCAAGCATTGATCCGAATGCAAAAGTGATTTTTGGCGCCGTTCAGGACGACACGCTCAAGAAAGGGGAGATAAAAGTCACAGTGATTGCTGCTGGATTCAACAATCCGGCTACAAAAGTCAGCGCCACTCAATCTCCGGTAACCTTTTTTGGCACGACAAACGGCGGCAATGGCAACTACAACAAAAAAGAAGATCCGATCATGCCGGAAAAATCAGTCCCTGAAGTTGTGGACGCCACCGTAGAGGAAGATGAATTTGAAATACCTGCTTTTATCAGACGCAAAATGAAGTGACGCTCGGGTAGAGGCAGATTTCCTCTCGACTGGATCTCGCAGGCAAATGGTAGGCCTGCTTTTTTGATTTTCTAATCAATATTTCGGTTCCCTCGCCCCGAGTACGGGACTACGACCAAAATATTGGTATCGAAAATCTTCAATCGCAATCCTCAATTTACATCTGCGAGACCAGAAATCGGAAATCTGCCACTACCCTCGCTTGATATGAAAAAGCAAAACGCGGGACCCACATGGGATCCCGCTCGGGAGAGGTACAGGTTGAGACTAGCCACGACCGAAGGCGCGCTGGATGTTGAGCTCCTTTCGTCTCGAAACCTTATCATAGAACCCCGAGAAAAGCGAGGGGTTG
>CAYHEP010000019.1:10725-17305 GCA_964355775.1 uncultured Candidatus Saccharibacteria bacterium
GAGCTCCTTTCGTCTCGAAACCTTATCATAGAACCCCGAGAAAAGCGAGGGGTTGCGGGTTTGTCGCGCTTATGACCGAGTAGGTACAAATTAATGCAGATTGACGTAGAGTTTCGGTAACAAAATTTTGGTCGTAGGTCCAAAGGACCGAGGGAACCGAAATTTTGTTTAGAAACTCAAGGAAATATGCATACAATTTGTCTACGAGGACATCAAAGCAGCAAAACCACAAGCCCAAGCGAGTTATCCACAGCAATGACCAGTTGCGCTCTTCTGTGCAACTGGAGTAAGATGAAGAGGTTGGTCCGAACATTATGTAATAATCAGAACGAGTCTTTTCGACTTCCTTGTTTTATGTCCCAAAATCTTTTCCCCATCCAAAGCCAAGAATTGACCGATATGATCGAGGACGTATCCCGTCCACAGCCAACCGGCCTTTTGTGGAACAGACTATTCGGCGAAGGCGATCCGTATGATGCCATCACATGGGCTCGTCGCGATGCCAAGATCACTAAGGGCAACGGTGAAGTCGTCTTTGAGCAAACGGACATTGAGGTCCCGGACTTTTGGTCTCAAACTGCCGTAGATATTGTCGCATCCAAATATTTCCGAGGTCGCCTCGCCACACCGGAACGGGAAACAAGCGCAAAGCAAATGATCAATCGCGTTGCCGATACCATCGCGGGATGGGGTTTTAAAGACGGATATTTCAAAACGGCCGGGGATCATGAAAATTTCAAATATGATCTCCGCTACATGCTGATCAACCAATACGCCGCGTTCAACAGCCCGGTATGGTTTAACGTCGGCGTCCATGAGCGTCCGCAATGTTCCGCGTGCTTTATCCTTGCAGTGGATGACACGATGCAATCCATTTTGGATTGGTACAAAGACGAGGGCTGGATTTTCAAATACGGTTCAGGATCCGGAACCAATTTATCAAAACTTCGCTCATCAAAAGAACAGCTCTCCCGTGGAGGATATTCATCAGGGCCGGTTTCGTTTATGAAAGGAGCGGATGGCGTTGCAAATAGCATTCGGTCGGGCGGCACGACGCGCCGTGCCGCAAAGATGGTCGTGCTCAACGTTGACCATCCGGATCTCAAAGATTTTATATACTGCAAAAAAAACATCGAAGAAATGACACGTATTCTCGAAGCAAGCGGAATCCAAAACTCCATCGAGGGCGATCTCTTTTCTCCCTACACGCTTCTCCCGTACCAAAACGCCAACAATTCCGTCCGCGTAACGGATGATTTCATGAGACGAGTCGAAGAAGACGGTGATTGGGAGTTTAAAGCCGTTACAACAGGGAAGTCCGTGCAAAAGCTCAAAGCGCGCGAAGTCATGGACTGGATTGCTGATGCCGCATGGCACTCGGCGGATCCGGGCATGCAATACGACACGACGATCAACGACTGGAATACCGTATCAAACACAGGACGCATCAATGCATCGAACCCATGCAGTGAATACATGCATTTGGACAATAGTGCGTGCAATCTCGCGTCCATCAATCTTCTCAAATATCTCCGCGAAGACGATTCATTTGATATTGAAAAGTACAAAAAAACGATCGACACGATGATTACCGCACAGGAAATCATCGTCGGAAATTCCTCGTATCCAACAGAAAAAATCACGCGAAATGCCATGGACTATCGCGAGTTGGGGCTCGGCTACGCTAATCTAGGGTCGCTTCTCATGAACCTCGGTTTGCCATATGATTCTGATGGGGGACGTGCGCTGGCCGGAGCTTTGACATCAATTTTGTGCGGGGAGGGATATGCACAGTCCGCACGCATTGCACAAGTTACCGGACCATTCGCCGGCTATCACGCCAATCAGGAACCCATGCTCAATGTGATAAAAAAACACGGACAAGCCGCAGAACATCTTGCCTCAAGCGCGGTGACAGGAAACGGACACTACGCACCGTCCGAGCTGTTCCAAACCAGCGTAGCCGTATGGCGCGAGGCGCTTGATCTTGGCAGACAATACGGATATCGCAACTCGCAGGCAACCGTATTGGCGCCCACCGGCACAATCGCATTTTTGATGGACTGCAACACTACAGGCATCGAACCCGAGCTTGCGCTGGTAAAATACAAAAAACTCGTCGGCGGGGGAACACTCAAACTCGTAAACATGCAAGTTCCTGCGGCTTTGCGCAAACTCGGATATTCGGAACAGCAAATTAACGACATCTCGGCTTACATCGTAGAGAAAGAAACTATTGAAGGCGCTCCGCATGTCCAGCCCGAACATTTGCCGGTGTTTGACTGTTCCTTCAAAGCAGCCAATGGGACCAGAAGCATCGGCTACAGCGGACACGTCAAGATGATGGGCGCCGCGCAACCTTTTATCTCCGGCGCCATTTCCAAAACGGTCAATCTTCCCACCAGCGCTACCGTGGATGATATCAGGAATGTGTTTATAGAGTCATGGAAATTGGGACTCAAAGCCGTCGCCGTCTATCGCGATGGCTCAAAGTCAGTCCAGCCCATGAGCACTTCAAAGCAAGCCAAAGGGCTGGTTGAACATACCAACGGCTACACACGCGTCAAACTGCCGGACGAGAGACCGTCGTTGACCCACAAGTTTTCCGTCGGCAACCATGAAGGTTATCTGCACATCGGCATGTATCCAGAGACAAGAAAGCCCGGTGAACTCTTTGTTACCATCGCCAAGGAAGGAAGTACGATTTCCGGCTTGCTCGATGTGGTAGCCACGCTCGTCTCCATGTGTCTGCAATCAGGCGTACCACTGAAAGTACTGGTGAAAAAATTCAAAGACATGCGCTTTGAGCCGTCCGGCATCACGGCAAGCGCCGAAATTCCTTTCGCAAAGTCTTTTATGGATTATATCTTCCGATATCTTGGCATTCGATTTTTGCCGGAACATGAACGCGAAGAAATTTTCGGTCCTCTGGAAGCTCCTGTCGCACCTGCTCCAGAACTCACTCTCGCACCTGCTTCCGTATCTACAGAAGCCAACACCGATGCGCCACTATGTAGCGAATGCGGGACGATGATGTTCCGCGCCGGCTCCTGCTTCTCCTGTCCCAACTGCTTCGCAACCACCGGAGTGTGTAACTGACCCCGTCATCCAACGGGGTTTCGTTTGGTATGACGATTCATGCTGACGAAGAATTGATGAAAGAAAAAATGCGCAAAGAAAGCCTTTTGGCAACACGCAATTACTACGGCGACGTGGTGCGCAATTTGTTCATCGCCGCCGATGTGATCATGCTCATGGTACTGCCGTTGTTTTACGCCAAAATCCCGCTTCCGACGATCGTGGTGATTTTTGGAATTATCGTCATTGCGCTTGCCGCGCTGTTTACCAACTGGAACGCAAAATGGTCGCTGATCGCCGATACCGCAATATCAGGCCTTTCATTTATATTCATAGAATCAAACGCGGTCGTTGAATACCGCGCACCGCATACCTCGCTCCTCTTTATGTTTTTCTCGCAAGTCCTCTCCCTCCTGTTTTTCATCGCGCTCTACTACAGCGCGCAAACACTGCGGAGGTGGGGGAAAGAATAATCCTGCGCGGGCTTATATTTGTAGATCAAACAAAAAACTCCCATGATTGAGAGTCTTGTGTCGGAATAGCAGGCAAATGCATTTACCCCAAGGCCGCATATATGCTCCCTTTGGCTTGGCCAAGCTCTCGGTGAAGCCGTAACCGCACCGACTCTCGCTATTCCAGAAAAAGGATAGCACAGTGAGGGTGCAAATAAAAACAACTCACAGTTTTTTGCCCAGTTCCTTTGCCTTTTTCAAAAACTTCAAATCTCTGACAATAATAAACGCACCGTCATAAGTTGTCGGCTCGCTGTTCCTTACAAGTTCTATGGCCTCATCAATGCCTACCCATATTTCAGTAAAGCCAGCTTCTCGCTCGTCCTCTTCAAGATGAGGTTTGCCTTTTGGACCAACAACATTTGCGAGATAACAGTAGGAAGTTTGTACAAGCTCTATTTTGTCTCTGTTTTCTGTGATTTCTCCAACCTCATCAAAAACTTCAATCTCGCATCCTATTTCTTCTCTACATTCGCGCTTGAGAGCTTCAATTACTTCCTCATTCCCATCAATGCCACCACCTGGGAGTTTGTAGTAATGCTTATTGGCGACATGGAGTAAGCCGACGTTTCCATCTGAGTCAAAAAGCACGGCGCGAGCGGCTTTTCTTGTACCGCCTCGTTGGCCTGGTTCAATTTCCACATCAGGCAACGCTGGGAAAATATCGCCCTGCTTTATGACCCCGAGATTATTCATGCCTCAAAGCTATCACAATTTTGAAATAAACAAAAACAACCCATGATTGAGTTGCTTTTGAATAAGTCCATTTTCACCTCCTTTCGGTTTGTGTGGGATGGACCAGCCCTGGTTGATTGTTGAAAGAACTTCACGGCTTCTTGCCCGCCCAGAACTCGTCGTAGGTGATGCCACCACCGACGGGTCCGACACCCGTGCCGATGAAGGTGCCCTGCGATTGCTTCACCGTCGTGATGTCACCGCGACGCTTCCGAGACACGAACGGCGTGTACTCGATGGTGACCTTGCCTGAGCCGTCGCACTTGAGACATACGACGCCCAGACCTTCCTTCTGCTCGCACATGCCCTTGTAGATGCCCGTGGCGTCACAGGCACCGCACTCGGCTTCGACCGATGCCTTCTTGGTCTTCGTCGCCATGGCTACGCTCCCTTCTTGCTGACCACGACGCCACCGATCTGGACCTCGTACCCCGCCATCGCGAGGTTGTTGATGATGGTCCAGTGGTAGGTGCCGAGTGGCGAGAGCGGGTTGCTCGGCGGGCTGGGATGCATCTCCACGAACTGGAACATCCCGTCACCCGTATCGTTGAACTTCGCTGTCTTCATTGGCTTGCGCCTCCTACCGCATAGGGTTCAAGCGGTAGTTATATAATAGCATGAAAAGTTGACAAATGTCAAGTAATTTGATATACTAATGGGCAGTCTGGGCTCCTACCATCGGCATCACAACCAAGGAGGAATTGCACATGGTCGTCAAGACGACTCGCGGTAACGTGTTCAACACGTCTCACAAGCACATCGCGTTCGCCGTGAACGTGGAGGGCTACAACGACGCGGGCTTCGCAGGGCAGGTCGCCAGCAAGTTCCGCCCCGAGCTCGCCAACACGGGCGGCAACAAGCTCGGCGAGGTCATCAGCTTCGAGGCGAACGGCAAGACCTTCCACGCCCTCGTCTGTCACTCGCTCGAGAGGGGGGGGTGGACCGAGACTCCCAAGTACGCCGAGCAGTGCCTGAACATGCTCGACGTCCCCGAGGACGAGACCATCGCGGTGGTCCTCATGGGAGCGGGACCCGTCGGCCAGATGATGGGCGCCGACGTGAAGGCGATCGCCGAGGCGATGGACCGTTCCAAGAAGAAGCTCGAGGTCTACAGCCTCTGACACGCAGTACACCAACGGTTGCTCCACGTCGTGAGACGTTGAGCTACGAGGACCCACCGATAAGAGGTCCTTTTTGCTTTTATAACGACTTCATAGTCTCAAAGAGTTTCACCTGCTCTTGTTGGAGCGAGGCGTTGAACATGATTTTGTACTCAAAGTTTTTATTGATGGCTTGGAACTCTCGGAATCCGAGCGGAATCAAAAAAACATCACATTTCTGTGGTGCCTTTTTGTTTGGAGAGATAATGTTTTAGCATTTTCTTGATTGTGCGAAAACCCCAGCCGCTTTTGAGATATTCCTCTCTTGCCTTTGCATCCTGCATATGCAAAAAGGCTTCGTAAAAAATCAGTGTATATGGACGAAAGGGTTTGGTAGCTTGGCTTCGGCCATTATTATGGTCAGCAAATCTTTTTCGTAAGTCAGTTGTGTATCCGATATAAAGACTTTTATTTTTTTGACTCTGAAGAATATAGACGTAGTACATACATTGGCGTCGCGAAATAAATCAAAGATTTACACGCGACAGCAACGTAAAATTTGCTTGCAAATTTGTACGTTGCGCGGGCGATGGGACTCGAACCCACGACCTCTTCCGTGACAGGGAAGCGCTCTAACCAATTGAGCTACGCCCGCAGTGTTAGTATCCTACAAGAAATCGAGAAATTCTTCAACTTCCAGACCTGCTTGGTCAATAATTTCGTGAATCAACGCTCGGGTCAAATCCTTACGGTGCATCGCAACCATAGTGCGTGATCCTCGCAACGGATGTTTTAGATACACATGACTACCATGTGTATGCGTTTGGACAAAACCAGCTCGTTTGAGGGCCGCAATCATTTTCACTGGTGTCAGTTGTGGCAGTCGGCTCATAGAGCCCTGGGGAATTGCACGTTGATCAACGCATCGTGAAGTTTGACCGCAGAATAGTCTTTTGGCAACCGCTTACCTTCTTTAGCAAGCATCTGCAGATATCCCTCGATGGCTTCTTTGGCCATTTCGAGACCATGCGCTTGATTTTTACCCCATGTGACACATCCGCGCAAAGCAGGAACGGTTACGACATAGCCTCCATCCGGATCCTGTTTGAGGCGCACATGATATGTACATACTTTTTTTAATTTCATATTCTTCAT
>CAYHEP010000020.1:0-16216 GCA_964355775.1 uncultured Candidatus Saccharibacteria bacterium
GTCACGGCTTTAGGTATACCGATCTTTGAAATGCAAGGCTATGAGGCGGACGATCTCATCGGCACGTTGATCCGCCAGTGCAGTGGCGGATCCGCCAGTGCAGTGGCGGACCACCTGCAGATAGTTATTGCTTCAGGTGACATGGATCTCCTCCAGCTCGTGAATGACGACAAGGTGGTGGTCTTTACGATGCGCAAAGGCTTTAATGACACTATGATCTATGATGAAAAAGCAGTGATGGAGCGTTACGGGCTCAAGCCTAGTCAGCTTTCCGACTATCGGGGACTGAAAGGCGATCCATCCGATAACATCCCTGGGGTACCAGGCATCGGAGAAAAAACCGGTTCCACATTGATACAAAAATACGGCAGCCTTGAAAATCTTTATGAACATGTTGGGGAAATCGAAGGAAAGCTAGGCGAAAAACTCAAAGAAAACAAAGATCAGGCTTTCTTTAGCAAACAGCTTTCGCAGGTCGTGTGTGATCTGGACGTTGATTTTTCACTCGATATTGCGCGATGGCGGACACATGTGGATATGGCAAAGCTCGAGGCGTTGTTTGCGGAGTTTGGCTTTAAAAGCCTGGGAAAACGACTACAAGAAATAAACTTGGGAACACAAGAATCATTACTACCAGAAGCTACACTGGAACAGCACTTCACCGATCTGGGAATGCGTGATATTTATGAAACGATCGAGAAACCGCTCGTGCCTGTTCTGGCTAACATGCAAAAGTGGGGGATCAAGATTGATGTAACAATGCTGTTGAAGCTCCAAAAAATTACTCAAGCGTCACTTGACAAACTGGAAAACGATATTTATAACATGTCCGGTTCGGAGTTTAATATAAACTCGCCTCAGCAGTTGAGCGAGATTTTATTTACGAAGATGGGGATTACGGGGAAGTTGCGCAAGACAGGCAAAGGAGCGCTTTCGACAGCGGCGCCGGAACTCGAAAAGCTCCGCGAGGGAAACCCGATCATTGATTTCATCCTCGAATACCGCGAGCTCCAAAAACTCAAAACCACCTACATCGAGCCGTTTCCGGCGTTGGTACGCGCGGACGGCAGGATCCACACCACGTATGATCAGATCGGCGCGGCAACTGGCCGTCTTTCCTCGAGCAATCCAAATCTCCAAAACATCCCGATCCGCACCGAACTGGGGCAGGAATTTCGCAAAGCATTTATCGCTGAAGAGGGTTTTGAGCTCGTGTCGCTTGATTACTCGCAAATCGAACTGCGCATCGTGGCGCATATGGCACAAGACAAGAAAATGATCGAGGCGTTTCGCAACGGTCAGGATATCCACGAAAGAACGGCAACGCTCATTGGTATTACTCGCAGACAGGCAAAGGCGCTGAACTTTGGCATCATCTACGGTATGGGCACGATGGGGTTTGCGCGAAACACCGGCCTTGATCGCACCAAGGCGCGGGCGTTTATTGATGCCTATCTCACGGAGTTTTCCGGTGTGGCAAAATATATGGAGGACACCAAGGCACAGGCGCACCGCGACGGTTTTGTGCAAACGCTCTTTGGGCGCAAACGCGAGATCCCCGAGATCAAATCCACCATGCCACAGTTGCAGGCGGCAGGGGAGCGCATGGCGATCAACATGCCCATCCAAGGCACGGCGGCAGATCTCATCAAGATGGCGATGGTGAAGATTTATGATGAAATAAAAGGCAACAATGATATCCGCATGCTCTTACAAGTCCATGATGAGCTGGTCTTTGAAATTAAAAAAGACCTGGTTCCAAATATCACTCCGAAACTCAAAGCGATCATGGAAAACGTCCACCAATTCGACGTGCCGATTGTCGTAGACGTAAAAGTAGGAGATAATTGGCAGGAGATGAAAAAATCCTATGAAAAAGTCGTATAAAAAAATAGTGTTGGCAACGATAACACTAGCTCTAGCGTTTATAATTTTTTTTGTATTGCGTAGCAAAAATACGATTGATGTCAAAAACCTTACGGCGAAAACTACGGAAAAGCCAAAACTCGCGGTGGCGCCACTGTCAGGCATTGCATGTGAAAACTCCGCCGCGCGTCTTTGGGCGGTGATGATGGCGTCAGATCCAGAGGCACGGCCCTTGGCTGGCATCGGGCAGGCTGATATGGTCTTTGAAATGCCCGTAACGGAATCCGGTGTGACGCGTATGATGGCAGTGTTTCAGTGTACTCATCCTTCTGAGTTTGGCTCGATTCGATCTGCACGCGAAGATTTTTTACCATACGTCCTGGGACTCGATGTCATCTATATGCACTGGGGAGGGGAGCATGGCATTTTGGAAAAACTCGGTCAACATGTAGCAGACAACATCGACTGCCTTAAACTCGACGGCACGACTTGCCTGCGCAAAAAGAGTATCCCTATGCCGCACAATGGCTATTCAACTGGGGATTTATTTTCAGCAAAAGCAAAAGCGCTTGGGTATGACACGAATCAATCGTCGGTGAAATACGAACATACGAAAAGTAAATCTCAAGGCATCGTTACCGTACCTACACTATACAGCGGCGCAAATAGCGTGACATGGACGTATGATCCGGCAACAAATTTGTATTCCAGAAGTCGCGCAGGGAAACCAGAGATAGATCGCGGAACCAATAAACAAGTCACTGCGAGCAATATCATCGTACTGCAAACCACCTCAACTTATGTCAGTATCTTGTACAATAGGGTCAAGACGGTTGGTTCTGGAAGCGCGACCGTATATCAAAACGGCATTTCGATTCCCGCAAAATGGCAAAAGACAAGCGACAAAAGCAAGCTTGTATTTCTCGATGTTGCAGGAAAAGAAATTCCGTTTGTACCAGGAACCACATGGATAGAGATAGTTACGCAATGATCACCTATGTATTTGGTACAGATCAATATCGCATCAAAGCATACCTGCGGGAGCATGCGCCCGATGCGATGGTGGGTGGTGAAGCTCTCAAGTACCAAGGTCTTTTTGAACAACGGCCAGTGATACTTTACGATCCTCGTACCGATTTGAACATTCCTGATGATGTGGAAGTTTTTGTCGTATCGGAAAAAAAAATAAAAAAAGGCATTGAATTTAAACCACTGAAAGGTCCTGAAATCCGAACGTGGATCCAAGAAGAAATTAAAAAACAAGGCTTTACTATTACGCCTGACGCCCTCGCAACCCTTGAACACAAATATGTCGACACATGGCAAATAAAATTGGAACTGGACAAGCTTTGCGCATATGCTTTTCAAAAAAAACACATAGAAAAAAATGATCTTGATGCAGTTAGTACAGTCGTACTGGAAGAAAATATTTTTAAACTCATTGACGCAATAGCGGACAAACGAAAAGGTGAAGCGGTTATATTGCTGGAACGCCAGCTTGCATCGGGAGCCGATCCGTACTATCTTTTCTCGATGATCGTCGGACAATTCCGCAATATCATCGCCCCAAACAGAGCGGGCGTACATCCGTTTGCCGCCCAAAAAGCGCGCCAAGCAGGCAAGCGTTTTAATCAAGCAGAGCTTAAAAAGATCTACCGCTCCTTGCAGAACCTCGAAATGGACGCAAAATCAAGCAGACAAGATATGGCGGAGGGACTCTATCGTTTTATATTCAAGCTATAATGCAACCACAACATATTGGCAGAGCAAGTGATATTTCGGAGGCGGGAGACCGACGTATCTACCGCTTCTTTGAAATGCTTCCGGGACTGGCGTCGTGGCTGACGATCGTGGCAATTTTTGTCTGTTCGTTTTGGTTTCCCAGCGAGACAGCAATTTTTATCATCGTCTTTGATGTGTACTGGCTGGTAAAGACGATTTATCTTTCGTTTCATCTCCGCTACGGCTACTCGCAGGTGAAAAAAAACATGAAGATAGATTGGCGCGGGAAACTCGATGAATTGCCGGATTGGCATGACATGTATCACATCATCATTCTTCCCATGTATCAAGAGTCCGCCGATCTCATACGCGGGTCACTCAAAGGACTACTTGAAAGTAACTATCCCAAAGACAGAATGATCGTCGTGCTGGCGCAGGAAGAACGAGCGGGAACCGACCTCAACCGCATGACTGCGGAGGCTCTCAAGCGGGAATTTGAAAAGGTCTTTTTTCGCTTCGTAGTTACCGAACATCCTGATCATATCGAAGGTGAACTTGCCGGAAAGGGCTCAAATATCGCGTATGCGGGCAAACACGTCAAACGCGAAATCATCGATGCGCTCGCGATCCCGTACGAACACGTCATGGTGTCGGTGTTTGATATCGACACGGTCGTCTATCCGGAATATTTCGGCATTTTGACGCACGCATTTCTGACAACGCCAAACCCCTTGCGCGCTTCGTATCAGCCGATTCCATTTTTCGTCAACAACATCTGGGAAGCACCGGCGCTGGCGCGCATGGTGGCGTTTTCATCCACTTTTTGGCAAACCATTCAGCAGGCGCGGCCCGAAAACCTCATCACGTTTTCCAGCCACTCCATGCCGTTTACCGCAGTTGTGGACATCGGCTTTTGGCAAACCAACATGGTGAGCGAGGACTCGCGGGTCTTCTGGCAGTGTTTGCTTCGCTACGACGGTGACTACAAAGTCGTCCCGCTTTACTATCCGGTCTCGATGGATGCCAACGTCGCTCCCAAGTTTTGGCAAACCCTCGTCAGCGTCTACAAACAGCATCGCCGCTGGGGATACGGCGCGGAAAATCTCGCGTATTTCTTGTTTGGATTTTTAAAAAATAAAAATATGGCGCTTGGCAAAAAGCTTTTTTATACATTCACGGTCTTTGAGGGCTACTGGTCGTGGGCGACCAATGCGATCATTCTGTTTGTGCTGGGATGGCTTCCGGGGTTTGTCGGAGGACAGGGGTTCAATCAGACCGCGCTGTCGTTTAACCACACCCATTTGACGCAAATTATCATGCGCCTTGCGTTGGTCGCACTGATCACGCCCTTGATCCTTTCGCTCTTCATCCTCCCGCCCCGTCCCATCGGCTATCGTAAATCCCGCTACGTCTGGATGGTCACACAATGGATTTTATTCCCCATTACCACGATCATCTTCGGCGCTTTCCCGGGTCTCGAAGCCCAAACCCGGCTGATGCTGGGCCGCTACATGGGATTTTGGGTGACACCGAAGCACCGCAAAGCGGTGAGCACATCCCAATCTACAAATGAATCCAAATCTACGAATGTATAGAACATCCAAATATACAAATGAATCCAAATCTACGAATCGGAGACGGGAGAGAGAATGCGTTTGGGAGTTAGGAAGCGCTGTTGGAAGTTGACCAATAGAGCAAGGGGTTTTTGCAAAGCTTGTAGGTATCCTCGGGTTTGCAGATAATCTTCGCGGCTTACGAATCGTTTTGCCTTTATTTCTAAAATAAGCTGATCTTCAACAAGAAAATCCGCTCTGTTTTTGGTAAAAATAATATTGTCTATCTGGATAGGGACGATGTGTTCACGAGCATAAATGATGTTTCGATTTTTCAGTTCTTGCTCGATGGCATCGCAGTATATTTTTTCTTTGCAAAATCTCCCGAGGTGATTGTGGACATGAAATAGGAGACCGTTGATTTCGTAAGATAGCTCTTTGAGAATGACTTTATCCATGTAACCATTTTATCCCACAAATAAGCTTCAATCCATTATGGTCAAGGCTCCACTTGACTCAAGAGGACTAAATGTGGTAGATCTATACTCGGCGGACTTGAGACAGATGCGTTGCTGGCCTGGGTTATGGCTGGCCGCTCCTCGTGGGGACTCGAAGTGTGAGTTTTCGTGAGGGGAAAGTAGCGGCCCCGTTCCGGAGGGTATCCCTTACCCGAGAGGAATGAAGGGGGGAATGCTAGTGTCTGAAAACAAGTCCGCCCCCTATTTTTTACAATTCCTTCCTCATTTATTTGTATATTTGGATCCATTCGTAGATTAGAATGTTCTATCACTCGAAATGTACCACGCGCTGTAGCCTATCCAATTGCGCCAGAAGCAGTGGGTACCGGGTCAACTGCGGATCTTCCTTCAAGAGTGACATTGCTGCATCGCGGGCCTCTTTGATCATTGCTATATCAGATAGCGATGCCATGGCCAGATCGGGAATACCGGATTGCACGGTGCCGGTAAACTCGCCCGGACCGCGAATCTTGAGGTCCATCTCGGCAAGCTTGAAGCCGTCATTCGTGGCCTCGAGTGCGCGCAGGCGCCGAGACCCTGAGCCCGTCGAAGGGTCCGTCGTAAACAGAAAACAATATGACTGATGCGCACCGCGCCCCACACGCCCGCGAAACTGATGAAGCTGGGCTAGCCCAAACCGCTCCGCCGACTCGATCATCATGATACTGGCATTTGGCACATCGACACCAACTTCAATGACCGACGTGGAGACGATAATATCCGTTTCATGATCTTTAAACGCCAGCATGATCTCTTCTTTGTCTTTTGCTTTTAACTTGCCATGCAGCATGGCGACACGTCTATGAGGGAAAATTTTTGTCTTTAATTTTTCATATTCTTCCGTCACCATTTTCATCTCTATGAGAAGGAGATTTTTGGGGGGAGTTGCGGACGGAGCAATACGGGGACAGATCACAAACACCTGCCGGCCTTCTTGTATTTGTTTCTCTATAAAAGCATGCGCCTTGGCACGGTCGGACTCGGCAACAACGCGCGTCGAGATTTCCTGACGTCCTTTTGGTTTTTCTTTAATCAAAGAAACATCCAGATCACCATAAATAGTGAGGGCAAGGGTTCGGGGGATAGGGGTAGCGGTCATACTTAATAGATGGGGTACGAGCTTTTGGTCCTTTATCAATTTCATTCTTTGCTTCACGCCAAAGCGGTGTTGTTCGTCGATGACCACCAATCCAAGATTTCTAAACTGCACGCCTTTTTGAATCACCGCGTGCGTTCCGATGATGATGTCTGCATCATAGTACATTGTTTTTTTACTGCCCGTGAGCAGTGCGAGCCGAAGCGAAGCGGAGGCACTGAGCGAGCGGAGCGAGTCGAAGTGTTGATTGGCCAAGATTTCCGTGGGCGCCATAAAGACCGCTTGATACCCGGCAAGCGCGGTCTGGTAGGCCGCAATGAACGCAACGACCGTCTTTCCAGAGCCCACATCACCGTTCAGAAGGCGGTTCATCGGATACGGGCGCTCGATGTCCTTGAGGATTTCAAATGCCGAAATGCGCTGATCATTGGTAAGTTCAAACGGCAGACTTTTTACAAACTCGGCGATTTTTTCCTTTTCAAACGCGATGCTTGGCGCCGGAAGCATCTTCATTTTTTTTCGGTCGATGAGCGTCCGAAGTTGGAGCAATAACAATTCTTCGTAGGCAAAATGCCTTCTGGCAATCTCTGCTTCTTCAAATGTTTCCGGAAAGTGAATGGTAGCGAGATGGTGAATCGTTTCAAAGAGAGGCAAAAGCGGGGCAATGAGAAATCGCAAATACTTGGACGTGATGCCTTCGGTTTCGGGATAGATCGGTACGAGGCGTCCGGTATGACTTAACTCGTCACCCGATATTTTCTCATAATTCGGATTTGATAAGTATAATCCGCGCTTATCCAGCGCCACTTTTCCCGACAAACTCACTTCCGTGTTTTCTTTCAAGGAGTTTTCGAGATATGGCTGATTAAACCACGCCGCTCGGATGCCACCGGTTTCGTCTTCAATATGCGCCGTTGTGATTGTAAGTCTGCGTTTCCATGTCCTGATCGTTTCAATACTACACACGACGCCCTGCACGCTCACAATCTGCCCGGCCTCTCGTATCTCGTCCATGCTTATGAGCTGACTAAAGTCCTCGTACCGACTCGGGAAATGCCACAGCAAATCCCGCACGGTCGCAATGCCAAGACGCTTCAACCGCGGCAATGTCCGCGGTCCGACATGAGCGAGCTTTTCAATTGGCGTATCGAGAGAAATCACGTTGTGCTCCCGAGAGGAGTCGAACCTCTATTGCAAGATCCGCAATCTTGCGTCCTATCCGTTGAACGACGAGAGCATGTACTATGCCAAACCTACAATCCGAGCCTTCTCGCAAACAAGTAAGCGAGATTTTCTTTATGTTCTGCCTCGGGTATAAACTGTAGCAAAATTGCCCTGATTTGAACAGGGTCCTCTTCGCCGATTTGGATCTTGGTGTACGGCATGTACCACTTTTTTAAATGCAGGCTCAACTCGCGAATGTCAAATTCCGGCTCATATTGGATCCAAAATGACTCGATCTGGTCATAGGCGTATGTGTGATCGCCGGCTTTAATGCTCAATGGTGTCACTTCGATGCGAATGATCGGCACGGATTTGCGCACATGGACTACTACCATGACCGACAAAAGTCCAAAAAGGATCACGGTCGTGATATCACCCTGAAAAACTGCCGCCAACACGGCAATGATGGCAAGAACTACCGATACAACATAGGGCGACTTGATGCCTTCGCGCCTATACGCAGATGGAGCAGCCCAGCGAAGCGTTTGATATGGAAGCTTATTTCCGGTATCCGTAAGTACTTTTTGTTCCTTCACAACCGGATGCTGGACAACAGGTTCCGGTTTTGGGATTTCAGGCTTCGTCTCTTCTGTTTTCTTTTTGAGATCCAGTACAAGCGCCATGCAAACAGTATATCACGCTTTGTATCCCGTCCCCACGGTATCCTCGCCAAGATGAGCATAATCATTCCACGTAAGCAGTCTCCATGTATCGTCTTTGTATTCGAACATCGTGATACCTGTTTGACTTGTACGGACATGTAAATAGAAAGCTCGAAAAAGATCAGGTGTGAGAAGTTCGCCAAAAACCGCAATCAAGGTAAACATTTTAATAAAAACCGCGTGGGTGACAAGTACGATATCTTCGTGGGGTTGCTCTTTAAGAAACGCGTGGAATAGGTTTATTCGTTTAGACAAATCAAAAAAGTTTTCTTCGTCGCTGTAATGCCATGATGGATCATTGCGGTGCTCACGCATAATTTCTTTGATGTGAAGAACATCGGCTGACTCGCGTTCTTTACCAACGATTTCATGAGGCTGCCTGCTCTCTCGCAGAAGTTCGCTGATTTCAAGAGGAGCATGAGTAAAAGAACGAATGTGCTCGGCCGTCTGGACTGTGCGCACATGAGGGCTCGAAAATATCACGTCTACCTTGATATGCGAAAAACGCACCGCAACATCTCGTGCTTGTTTATTTCCACGTTCAGAAAGTGCTACATCGTTGTGTTGATGCAGTTTTTTGACCAGATCATCGGTTTCCCCGTGGCGGACAAGATAGATTTTTTTGGGCATGGCGGATGAGGAGGGATTCGGCTTCGACTCTCGGCTCGCCAGTCGCTCGCCTCGGTCTAGCCACCGCCTCGCGGTGTCGCAAGCTTGCGACACATCGCTCCGGCGTTCTCATCCCTCTTTGATAAACACAATCAACATGCCTTAATGGCATCTCGATTGTGTTTTGCGGTGAAATGCTGCGCCTTGCGCGAACCTTTTTCGAACGCAAGGCTGATTAAACTACTAAAATGGTGCGTCACCGCCTGTGTGCGGAGTACCGCCCACCGCACGCCATCCCCTAGGCCTCTGCTATTTTGTTTTTTGCGCGCGCGAGGTTTCGGGTTCCCAGTATGGAAGTAGGCCTAGAGGATGGCGATGCGGACTCCCCGAATGCGCCCTCACAGCAAGCCTTCCTTGTAGTGTATCAGATAGTGGTGCTCACTTGTATGCCCGTCTGGCTTTCTGCTCTGGCGCATTCGGGGAGTGAGGCGGAAGACGTGCTATTATTCAGTCACGCCCTTGGCGTGACTGGGGAGCGGGAGAGAAGTGGACAGCCCTTCCCGCCAATTCCTCCCCAAACCCCTCCTTGTCGGGAAGGGCTGGCTAGATTATCTGTGCTTGCCCCGCCCTCCCGTGCGCGCACAGGGATGCCCGCCTTCGGCGGGCTCGGCTCCCTTTACTGGATATTCAAAGAAAAAGAGATGCTGTCTCCCGAAATAATTTGCTCCTTTTTGCGTACCTCGGATTTCAGGGGTAAAAAATACCCTCCAGATTGCTTGTCCGGGAATATGGATGTCTTCCACCTTGTTTTACTAATAGTTACCACAACGGGTATTGCGCCCCAGCCACGCCTTGGCGTACCAAAAATCTTTTTAATTTCCTCAGACTGTTTTTTAGGGACAAAAACAAAGTGCCACCCCGCCATACCAGGGTAGAGTAGAACTTTTGATTTGATTTTGAAATTTTTTTTCAAATACTTAATTAGCAGCTTCAAATCTCGCCTTGTTAGCAACCATCCACTTCTCCTGCTCAACTTTTCCGTTTTTTGGATCATTCATAACATCAGCATGAGCTTGCATATAGTGAAGCATGAGCGCCTTCATCCATTCCTCGAACGTCTCGCCTTCCGCTGTCACTTCGCACAAATCGCATTTTAATGTTTTCATAATATGAAGTGTTAGTTAATAATAATTTGAAAGCAAAATTATGATTCTATGTCGTGACTCTAAAACTGCGCGTAGCTAAAAAGTACGCCGAATGCACGACACCAGATCATCGCATTTTTGTATTTGCTCAGATCGGTACCGGCGGGAATAGCATAATTCACGTTTCCTTCAGTTGCACGAATCGGGCCAAGGTCCACAATGTCATCGTCATTCAGACCCGACGACAGATATATCCGCAGATCGGGACCATTAATGGTCTTGAGGTTTTCGAAACGAAGAAAAGTTTCATTGCCAGAGGTAACGAGCAGTGCTTCTCCTTCAACATCATGCGCTCGAGCTACCATATTTGCACGGCCCATAACTGTCGTTTGTTTTGCGGGCATTGCATCACTTTTCTCCATCATCTCATCTCTCATCTCCATAGTTTGCTTCTCAAAGTCTGCCTTTGTACCAGCGTCCATCGCCGATAGGTTATCGGTAATAGCAGTATTTGTGGTGCCTGGTAACTTCTCGTCCAATGTCACATTCCGCCAAAATGGCGATAGAAGCCAGTATGCTACAGCCAGAACTACGATTACCCCTAGACTAATCGGTATTTTTTTCATGATATTTTAGTATAAACGAAATTTGCTTTTTTATAAATACTTTGCAATGCCGTGGGACAAAGCGTAGGTCACAGGAGTATGAAGGAGTGACTGTAAGCGGTGCCCAATAACAAATTTTCGATGGGGTGAAAAGTCCTCATCAAATTCATGGCGACTATTCAAAAAATGATCGGCCGCATATTGGCCTAATGCCGCTGCCCACGGCAATCCGGTGGCCGCTCCCACATAAAACACTGAATTATTATTGCTGTCCGTTCCTATGATGGGAAGCAGGTCCTTACTAACCCCGAGCATTCCCGGCCACAGATACTCAAGCTCAATAGTGAGTGCAGGGAACTTTGTCAGCATATATTTATGTAGTCGTTTGCCAAACCGGGCAGTATTCTCGCTTACATTCTGCGCGTATGTGTACAAAAGATCTCCACCACCGACAAGCAGCCGATTGTCGCCCGTTAGTCTGAAGTAGTTATATACCAAGTCAGTATCCCAAACCATCATTTTCTCCTCCGGGAATATCTTTTCAACTTGTTCGGCGCTTAGAGGTTTGGAAATCCCGAGGAATGTCTGCACATGATATATCTCGTCTTTCAATACTCCCAAATCGGGTATAAATCGATCCGCACACACGATTATGTTGTCAGCGGTCACCACTCCATTTTCTGTAATTACATTGTGCCCTGAAATGCTTGTAACTTTTGTCTGTTCATATATTTCGACACCTGATGCTCGCAATATATCTTTTATCGCTTGGCAGTATAAATATGAGTTCATGCCAAAAGTTTCAGGATATCTCACCCCACCGGAGTACATACTGCCACCAATTATTTCTTTAATTTTATTACTATCATATATGTTACTGACATACCCAAGTTGCTCACGTGCCTCATGTTCTTTTTTAACATGCTTGAAGCCAGAAGTACTATTGGCGATAAACAGGGAATCTTGCTTCTGGTAATCGCAGATAATGTTGTGGTCCTCAATATTTTTGCGAATGCGATCAACCCCCGATATAACAAATTCCCAAATGCGTTTTGCTTTCTCCGGCCCATAGGTATCAAGAAGTGAGCTAAGCTCAATTTCAGAATCAGGTGTAATGAAGCCCGATGTTTTACCGCTCGCCCCAGCACCGCAGAAATCTTTCTCAATCACAACTACCGGGGTGCCAGCATCACGAAGTCTCTGCGCGCAATAAAGCCCGGCCATGCCACCACCAATAACCGCAACAGTCGTTTTTACTTGGCCTGAAGGGCTCTTGCCCGGCTTAGGATCTTGCAATGAGTACCAGTATACGCTTGATGATATATCGTCTGACATATTTTGAGTTTACCCAAACGTAAACGTAAATGCCCGCAGCCCCGCTTTAGGCAATACGATTTTAAGTACGTGCTTCCCGTAGTCTGTATCTTGAATAAGATGGTACAGGGTCTCGTCTTTGATAGTCACGTTCTTCACAAACAGGTCGTCCTTATAGATTTCCACTTCAACACCATTTTCTGAACCGGCTGTAATGTAGACATTCTTTGCCTCATAACTAAAAACTATACTTCCAGCATTTTTATTCTCCGCATATTCAGAAGTAAGATCCCATATTCCATTTAGATACAATTTGTTGAACACAATAGTGGCTGGAAGTGAGAAAACTTGTTCGCCTGCAGTGCCACTTGTCCCATTCCCAAGATGTTCATTTCTTGATGAACCAAAATAGACTTCTGGACTTTTTACTCTGCTCGAATCGACTAACACAACATCGCTTGGGCTTGATGTACTGTCAGATATTTTATCTTGCATACCCATGCGTGAGGCACGCTCTTTAAGAGCATCTTGGATAGCCCTTTCCGTTTCCTCGTAATTTCCTTCACCAATATGGTCGTAGACAATATACCCGTCAATATCTATGAGATATTTGCGTGGCCAGAATTGGTTGCCGAGTGCCTGCCATGTTGAATAGTCATTATCAAGCACCACGGGATATTTGATACCGAATTTCTCTACCGCCTTTTCAACATTCGACTGCACCTTTTCAAAGGCGAACTCTGGTGTATGCAACCCAACGATCTCAAGACCCTGATCTCTATATTTCGAATACCATTCATTTATATATGGCAGTGTCCTTTGGCAGTTAATACAGCTGTATGTCCAGATATCGAGTAGTACAACTTTCCCTCGAAGAGATTCGAGTGTGATCGACTTTCCATCGGTGTTTATATATCCATCAATAGAACTCAACTCCGGAGCTTTATTATACTTTGCCTGTTTTTCTTCCGTGCTAGCTATACTTATCGTCTCAGTTTTCGCTGGCACAGTATTTTTCTCCAAAAGCTTTTGCTCAATCTTTGTTACATCGAAAAATCCAGCATCAAGCAAGAATAATTGAGTTTTTTTATCGAGTCCTCCGATAATGGCGACACCGACAATGATAAATATGACTCCCAGTGTACGCTTGAACCAACCACTTGGATCTGCGGCAACACCAAGTTTGCTCATTATTTTTTGACCCACAATCGATACTACGAGGAGTGAGAGGCATAAACCTACGGCGTAGGCAAGCAGGTAAACTATTCCAAGTGTGGGGCTTACCGGCAATACAGTGGCAAGGACAATGAAATATGTGGGACTACACGTTGAGAACACGGGGCCGAGCGATGCTCCGATAATTACGTCACCCCAAAAGCCTCCCTTCTGGTTACCCTTTCCAAGTAGGATATTAGCCTTTGTACTTAGCCTCGCGATCAATTTACTTTCCCAGAGTGACGGGAAGAGAGTGACCAAGCCGAGAATTATCACGATGCCTCCCGAGATCCACTTCCACACATATTCCGGAATATCGATAAAGAGCGTACTTGCCTTCAGGAGAAGGGTGAATGCAATGACAGATATACCAAGCGATAAGATGATAGTGAGCGCCTTCTTCTTGTTGAATCCTCCCGTCCCACCATCCGAAAGTGAGCCTCCAACAATCACCGGAAGCAATGGCAGAATACATGGTGCGAGCACCGTCAATACTCCGGCAATAAATGAGATCAGGAGGAGAAACATATTATTTTACTTCTGCAACGAGGGCAGAGAGAGTCGGGCTACCACTCCACTTCTTAATCAAGTTTCCATCCTTGTCAACTTGCACAAAAGTGTGCTGATAGGTAACGCCATACTTCTGCTTGAGTGAGGCTGAATTGTCATAATTAACATCCAGAATAGCGAGACTCGCTGGGATCTTCGAGATATTAGCTTTGATGTCGGCATCTACTGCTCGGCATGTAGGACACCAACTTGCTCGGAAGAACAGCACTACGTCATGAGTAGCCGAAGCCAACATAACCTTCTCTGGTGCATATGCTTCGTATGTACCGGCCTTCATCATAGTGTCTGATTTCTCCATCATGCTTGTTCCCTCCTTTTTCATCATGCTATCGGTTTTCGTGGCATCATTTTTCATCATTGCTTCCTTTTCTTCCATGGCTTTTTTCTCCATCATGGCCTTCTCCTCGGCCATTTTTGCATTCTCCATTGCCTGCTGTTCCATCTTTTCCTTCTCCATCATGGCACCATTCTCTCTACTTCTCGATGCCCAGACCCCTCCTACTATTATTAGCAGTACAACAACTCCGATAGCAATTCCTGTGCTCTTATTCATAGAATAAATGTTAATTAATATAGTAACAAATAGAGTCTACACAATAACAAAACAGATGTAAAGCTAACTTTACATCTGTTTTGTGGACAACTCGGTATTTTAGAGATTTTTATCGCTCCAGAAACGAGTGGCGATTTTGACAATTACCATGACAATCAAAGCAATTACTAACCATGGGTCTATGGAGTGTTTGTAGCCCCCTACAACTATACCGAGCATAAGAATTACCGATCCAGCAAGAAACGCATTTCGTCCAGCTAGAGAGCGATTCATGGCGTCGCGCTCATCAAATGCTTTTTCCTTCAGTATAAAGCTCGCAAATATAGCAAATAGGACAAGTAACACAGCGAGCATTCCCATCACCATCATATCCGGCATCCAAAAGTGGAAGGGGTTAAGAAGTAAAACCGCTAGCACTACAAGCGCGATGGGAACCAGTATTTCTTTTGGTGTTTTATTTTTCATAGGAAATTTTGAAAATATCTTCAACCGGCATCTTAAAGTAATTAGCAATTTTAAGGGCTAGCAATACCGACGGCGTGTAATTGCCTTTTTCTATTGCAACAATCGTCTGCCGGCTTACCCGCAGTTTTTCTGCAAGTTCCTCTTGCGTAATGCTCTTTTGATTTCGCAATTTGTTCACTTCGTTTGAGATATATTCTTGCATGATTATGTTACAAGTTTACATAATCAAATTAAAATGTCAACCTGACTTTACATTTTACTTCTCAGATTTATTTCATCAATTCCTCCATTGAAACTCCAAGGGCTTTAGCAAACTTCTCGATTGTGGCAAGCGTAGGATTTTGCCTCCCATTCTCAACCGAACTGATATACCCTCTGTCCATACCAGTTACCTTGATAATATCGCCTTGGGACATCTTCTTTTCTGTCCTTATTCGCTTGAGATTAACCCCAAACCTTTTTGAAACCGTTTTCATTGTCCCCAGTTTATCCTCTATTGCCACTTCACACAATATTGTAACGTACTACAATAGAGTATGGAAGCTCTTTTATCCCACCCAGCAGTCCCGCAAAGCTATTAGTTGGGGCTGAGGGATTTTGCGGGACTGCTCTCCCACCCACTAAGGATATCTTCCATACTGGGAACCCGAAACCTCGCGCGCGCAAAAAACAAAATAGCAGAGGCCTAGGGGATGGCGTGCGGTGGGCGGTACTCCGCACACAGGCGGTGACGCACCATTTTAGTAGTTTAATCAGCCTTGCGTTCGAAAAAGGTTCGCGCAAGGCGCAGCATTTCACCGCAAAATGAAACTTCCGCAAAATTGAGCGGACGGACCTGACCGAGTGACGGATCGGGTGCGGGCATGCGGTGGCGCAACTGCACCACCGATTGGCTCGGGGCGGGCGGGCTGAAGCGGGCGGACTTGTCCTTGTTTCGTATCTAAAAGCATATGAATATCAAACCAAAATATTTTCTGTACGCGCGTAAGTCAACAGAGGATGATGACCGCCAAGTGATGTCTATCGAGGCACAACTGTTTGAATTGCGTGAGCTCGCGCGTAAAGAAAATCTTGAAATCCTGGAGGAATTTCAAGAGTC
>CAYHEP010000021.1:0-16181 GCA_964355775.1 uncultured Candidatus Saccharibacteria bacterium
TTGAGTTAGCCGATTTAGAATCAAAACAAAAACGGGAGGGTAAAAATAAAGATAAGGACCTGCCACCGCTTAGCCTGCTCTCCGACAAAAAAGTAATTTACGTTTTCAACGTGTCCGAAAAACAATTGAAAGAAGGCTGGCATCCACCCGTAGATGGGATCGTACTGTGCAGTACGTTTGAGCTCTTGCTTTCGGAATCAACTCCCGAAGAGCAAAAGATGTACCTCGACGATCTGGGATTAAAGCAATCGGGTCTTGATGATCTCATTGTAAAAGCATACAAAACCCTCGGCCTCCTGACGTTTCTGACCACCGGTGAAGACGAAACCCGTGCCTGGACCGCGCATGTCGGCGACCTCATCCCCCGCGCTTCACGTGCCATCCATACCGACTTTGAGCAAAAATTTATCCGCGCCGAAGTCATCAACTGGCAAGAACTCATCAACGCCGGAGCTTGGGGCAAAGCTCGCGAAACCGGCAAACTCAAACTCGTCGGCAAAGACTACGTCATCCAAGAGGGAGATGTAGTGGAAATAAAGATTTGAAAAACCTATTCTTTCTTCTGTAATCTGCTCCTCTTTCTGTCATCTATGCGTGACCTCAAATCTTCCATCTCTAATCTATGCATGAAATCAATTGCATCTTCACTATCATCTGTGGCATAAACCTCCAATAGACCTTTGATATCCCCTCTTTTCGCTATATCTATATCGTCAAAAACAAACTTTTTTACATCTCTCACCGAATATCTGTCGAACATAATCTGACGATCACGCAAAAATTCTATCAACTCATCCCTTGGAGGCATTTTTTTTGCTTCGTGTTGCACCGACATTTCTTGTATATTCATACCTCCCAGTCTACCCCCCCTATAAATAAACAAGGTCTATTATCCACAACCTCGTATTCAACTCTCTTGCTCTTTCCCAGTTTCTGCCATATGCTGGAGATTGGGAGGTATGACAAATACACCGTTTACTGAAAAGCTACTCAAGGATATCGCCATGGTTGGGATTGTTTTGCTGTCGGGAAAACATTTGAGCTCGGGTTTGCGTGCAGCACGAAAGTGGAAACGAGAGTACGAAAACAAAAAACGAGAAGACATCACTAAAGCGCTACGGAATTTGAGCCACCGAAAACTGCTTACCTTACAATATACTGATAACGGCGATTTGAAAGCCACGATTACTTCCAAAGGAAAGCAAACGATACGACGGATTGATCTTGATGCCATGATGCTCCCCCGCTCTGATAAGTGGGATGGAACATGGCATGTCGTGATCTTTGATGTCCCAAACAAAAAAAGTAAAAACCGATCGGCGTTTACTCAACACATCAAAAATCTGGGGTTTCAACTCATGCAAAAAAGCGTCTGGGCCTATCCCTACAAGTGCCACGAAGAGATCATGATCCTACGCAAATTTTACGAAATCGAAAAGCACGTGATCTATATCGAAACCAAGTTCGTCGAGGACGAACCGGTGTGGAAATCAAAATTCGGCCTATAGCTTTATGAACCCCTTGATAATATTTTCCTCAATCAACTGGTTCATCCTATCACGCCCAATGTACTCAATAAAGAGCTTGTTCCACAGCGCTTCTTCCTGATGGTAGAGATACTTTGCCTCGCCTTTTTTTACTACTGACATGATCAAATCGATAAGATCAAAGCTAATCAACTCCTCGTGTGGGCCCGCCACTGAACCGGCGGGTCCGCCAGTCCGGGTGGCGGAAAAAAAATCTCCTACAAAATCCAGCCCCTGCCAGTATCCCAACGTATGACCCGATGCATCACCATGCATCGCCAGTCGTCCCAAATCCCCTTCAGCTTTGTACCAGTGCTCGGCTTCGGGATTGACGTGGGGTTCGAGCAGTCGAAAATCGTTTTCATCATCTTTGGCAAGATAGCGCTGGACAATACGAAAACTCCCCTCTGGCGCAGGTCCCTCGGGAACATCTCCACGGAGAAGCGACTGAAGTTTTGAAACAAATTCGGGCTCTTGGGAGTACTGCCGGATGAGCTTGGTATAAAACGGAACCTCGTTGAGATAATGCAATAAAAGCGTAAACATACGCGCTGTCTCGCCGGGCAAATCAAGCTTAATCGGTACGATGAAAATAATGCCGAGCTCTTTGAGATGGCTGACGTTGTGGTGCTTCTTTTTCATAAATTTTTCCGCCACATCGAGCCACTCCTGCTCCAAAACTTTGAGCTGGACTTCGCGCTCCTCAAAATCATCAGCCGTCAACGAATCGTAGCCTTTGTCGAAAAACTCATGCATCCACTCGTTGGTCTGTGTGAAGCGCAGGGCGGCAAAGACCGATGCAAAGCTTTGCTTATCAACCAGTTCAGCAACCGTCGTGCATTTGAAATGTTCAAGCAGATTGGTCGGCGGAAATTTTTCCAGCATGGCAATCGCACGCTCTTGCTTGAGAAAAAAGCCTTTTTTTGGTTGTGCAAGTTCTATAGCCGTGTCACATAGCTTCCCGCACACATGAGCCATCTGTGAAAGATCGGGCTTGTCCAAAAAAGTGTATAAATGCTCGTCCAAATGCGTCAGACGCTTGATGAGGATACTGTACACTTCTTCTGCCCCGACGCCTGTAGGTCGGGGCCCCGACCGTAACGTCGGGGCTGTCAACCTTGAGCCCAATCCCAACTCCTCAAGTGTTCGCCTCACAAGAATAGTGTTTTCCTCCATCAGCTTTTCGATGACTTCTTTTTTGCCCGTCAGCTTTTCCATCTTTGATGCAAAATCTATTAGCACCTCGGGCTTGGTTCGAAAAATCTTCGCAAGTTTTATGTATGCTTCATTTTGCATTTTGATTTTTGATTTTTACACTAACTAATGGCCATGGACCCATGTCTCCTGACTTGAGAATTCCCGCTTTGGCGCCGAATTGTGTGACCACTGAAGAGGCATTTGCGGTACCAAACTGGATCGCTTTTGCTATATCTCCACTCCGAATATATTCTGACACAAATCCCGATCCAAAAGCATCACCTGCTCCCGTGCGCTCCACAACCGGTGAATCAGGGATGCCTGCGGTGTAGGTTGTTTCTTTATCAAAAACCGTTACGCCCCTCGGCCCATCGCTGATAGATAAAATGCCTTTTACATATTGTTTGAGACCAGGCGAGAGGCTTTCCGCTTCTTCTTTATTCATTAAGACGATGTCCATATGCGAAAAAAGTGGTTTGAGTTTTTCCAATCCATGCTCGAGCTCCTTGCCCCCCGGATTGCAGGCGATCTTGATGTTATTTTTCACCGCGTGGGCGACAAGCCGTTCAAACAGATCATAGTGTCCGCCCAGCGAATCCAAGAAAAGCCATTTGCATTGCAGTTTTGAAAAATCCAGCTCTGCCACCTCAAAATGCTGACCCTCACCCTTGTAGCTCAAGATCGTGCGCTCACCCGAAGGATCCACAAGAATCACCGAATACGCCGTCATATCCGTGGAGTGCTTTTCAAACATACTCGTATCTACACCTTCGCTTTCAAGCTCTGTGATGAGATCACGTCCGTTGGCATCATTGCCGATCACGCCGATGCAAGCTGTCTTCAAGCCTTGTCTCGCAAACGTTACGGCGTAATTTGTCCCTCCCCCGCCGGTGGTCACGACCATCTTTTTGATCTCTATCTTATCTCCAAGCTTAAAACTCGTCCCTTGATCGGACTCGATCAAAACATCTCTCGTAGCAGAACCGACGCTAATTATGTCAAACATTTTTAATAAATTTATCTATTGCTGTGCCAACAACAAATTGGGAGGCTCCTGCAGCTAAAAGCTGATCTATATTCTCCGGTGTCACTCCTCCATCCACTATAATCGGTTTGTCGGGATAATAAAAGTGAAAGTCGGCAATTTTTTCGATGACTTCCGGTAAAAACGTGCCTCCGTTGAATCCCGGTTCCACCGTCATAAAATGCACAAAATCCACCAGATTTACAAAATCAGCGATCGTGCTATGAGAAGTTTTGGGATTCAGCGCGATGCCAACTTTGCACTCTCCTTCGCGAATCGCATTAATAACCTCATGATGCTTTTGGGTGGCTTCGGTGTGAAACGTGATGGAAGCGACCGAATCAATCCACTTTACGATATGATTTTCCGGCTTGGCAACCATTAAATGTGCATGAAGCTCCAAGCTTGTCTCCAAATCCCAAAGCGTATCAATCGTCGTATTGGGCACAAAAATCCCATCAGCGATATCCAAATGCGCGACGGTAAAATGCGGCTCAAGCTGTTTCACTTTCTCAACCAGCTCTTCCTTCGTCTTCACCAAAATCGACGGAATTATTTGCATAGATTTGGTGGAATTCTTCCTTCTAAAGCCTCGATAATATTTAAAGCAACAACTTCGGACATTTTGGTACGGACTTCGAGCGTGCCGGCGGCGATATGGGGGGTCAATAGAACATTGCTCATAGCTAATAGCTCGGGGCTAATAGCCGGTTCAAACTCATAGACATCCAGTACGGCACCCTTAATCCATTTTTCTTTGAGAGCTTTGACCAGTGCCGCTTCATCTACGACCGGACCACGAGAGGAGTTGATCAAAAATGCGCTTGGCTTCATCAGTTTTAATCGCGCCTCGTTCATAAGATGGTGCGTGGAATCCAAGAGTGGAACATGGAGTGAAACAAAATCACACACGGGAAGTATATCTTCTATTTTTTGTTCAGGACCTATGGGGATAACTTTCATATCAAAGCCCTTCATGGCAATCTCAGCAACCCGAGAGCCGATTTTTCCCATTCCTACAATTCCCAACGTCTTTCCTACAATCGAATCCCCCAGCATATCCCACATACCCCAGCCGGTGAACTTTCCGGCGCGCGTGGCACGATCGGATTCGCTCAAACGGCGTGAAATATCCAGCATGGCAGCGATGGTGTATTCAGCGACTGCGGGCTCGTTGGTCCCGGGCGTATTGGTGACAAAAATTTTTCTCTGCTTTGCCGCCTCAAGATCAATGTGATTAAAGCCAACCGAGTAGCTAGCAATTATTTTAAGATTCGGATAGTTCTCTATATCCTGGGCAGTAATCTTGTCGCTAAGAAACGGCATGATTGCATCCGCGTCGGGCATTGAACCACCAACTTGCACCTCATACCCCTTTGCCTTGAGCATCGCGATGCCATTTTCAGGGATGGGCCGAGTTACAAAAATCTTAGCCATGTTGGAGTTTTCCGGTTTCTTCGATTTGTTCGATTTCTTTGAGGCGGCGGACGTGGCGCTCTTCAAAGGTAAACGGTGTGGAAAGCCAAATTTTGACCATATCTTTCGCTTCATCTTCGGAAATAAACGTTGCAGCAAGCGAAAGCACATTGGCATGATTATGTTCCTTGGTCAGCTTCACCATTTCTGGAAATTTTCCGCCGTAGTATACAACGGCCCGAACATGCTTGTACTTATTTGCGACCATCGCCTCGCCCTGTCCGGAATTTCCCATGACAATCGCAAAAGATTTCTCGGGATCCTGGGAAATTTTTTCCGCGGCTCGGTGCACAAATTCCGGATAATCGTCCTTCGGATCATACTCCAAGGGACCCACGTCCTCAAACTCAAAACCCCACTCCCGGAGCCAGCGTTTCATTTTTTCCTTCAGCTCATATCCTCGATGATCGCCTGCAAGATAGATCATAGCCGGTTCAAATAGCCCACCGCCGAAAGCAATGCGATAACGCCTTGCCCCGCAGCGATAGGATTTTGTTTATATGCCATATTGGTCACGTCCCCAGCCGCATAGAGCCCGGGAATATTGGTTTCGCAATTTTGGTTGATGATGATTTCCTCAAAATTGTTTTTTGCCATATCCGATGGCGCCATGCCGGAATTCGCGATCATACCGATATGGACAAAAATGCCATCGACAGAAAGCTTATAGCTTTTAGCTTTTAGCTCATAGCTCAAGCCATCAACAAATTCATTACCGACGACTTCCTTGGTCATCGCTGAATATATGATCTCAACATTTGGCTTTGCCTGCAAGTTTTGTATCAACACCGCCTCGCCTTTGAATTGCGGGTTTTTGTTAATGACATAGACTTTTTTGCACAGATCGGCAAGCATGAGCGCCGATTCAAGCACAGAATTGCCACCGCCGATGGTTGCTACTACCTTGCCTGCAAAAATCGGTCCATCGCACGTCGTGCAGTAGCTCACGCCCTTGTTGCGAAATTCCTTTTCACCGGGAATGCCAAGTTCGCGCGGATGCGATCCCGTGGCAATGATGACGGTCTTGGCTTGATAGACTCCATTATTGATATCAAAAAATCCCTCTTTCTTCTCAATCTTTTCTATTTCCACAAATTCATCTATAGCCACCTTTAAAAACTCCATATGCTCACGAAATTTTTGCGCGAGCTCGATACCATTGGTTTGCGGGATGCCGGGCCAATTGCCGATCTCTCCCGACGTGGCAAGCTCACCATTGAAGTCTTTCGTAATCACTTTGAAATTCAATCCGCGCCGTGCAGCATAGATGGCCGCCGCCGTGCCGGCACTAGAACCCCCGATAATCACTAGATCAAGCATGTAGAATAGTGTATCATAAAATTCATGCGCAAACATCTTGCAATTATCATCGTTTTGTTGGTTAGTATAGCGACACATTTCGCATTTTTTGGACATCCAAAGGAAACGGTCTTCGACGAGGTGCACTTCGGCAAATTCGTCTCCGGCTACTTTACCCACGAGTATTTTTTTGACATCCATCCACCGCTGGGCAAATTGATTATTTCCGGCGCAGGGTATATAGCCGGTTTTCAGCCTGGCTTTAGTTTCGGCAATATAGGCGATAAATTCCCTGATGATACGTATCAAGCTATGCGCTTGCTACCAACCATCGCTGGGACTCTTTTGCCAATTGTCATTTTTCTATTGGCGCTTGAGCTTGGCTTTTCAAAAGTCGCCGCCATGGGAGCAGGTCTGCTCGTGGCTCTTGAAAATGCGCTCCTCGTCCAATCCCGTTTTATGCTCTTGGATGCGTTTTTATTGCTGTTCGGCTTTTTGGCATGGTGGCTCTATGCACGGTATCGTCATAACCAGAAACTTGGCTATTTGGTCGCAGCGGCAAGTTTTGCCGGATTATCTGCTTCGGTCAAATGGACTGGTATTACGTTTCTTGCAATCATCGTACTTTTGGAAATAAAAAGACTTCGAAATCTTCTCATCCTCTTCCTTGTTCCTCTTGTAGTTTACTACGCACTATTCACTATTCACTTCTCACTTCTGCAGAAGCCCGGTCCCGGCGATGCCTTTATGAAACCGACCTTCCACAGCGAAAGCACATGGCACAAGTTTATTGATCTGAACAAGGAAATGTACACCGCTAACGCTCGCCTGATCGCGGGCCATCCCTACTCGAGCAAATGGTTTACATGGCCGTTTATGTTGCGCCCGATCTACTACTGGAACGACCCTTCGACGAGCTCAGGGCAAGTGCGCATCTACCTTCTCGGCAATCCCGTCGTGTGGTGGGCTTCAACATTCGGCATCATCTACGTGATCATGTCGAGCATCACCATCCGCAAAAAGATCCTCATTCTCTTCACCGGCGCCTACCTCCTCAATATACTGCCGTTTATCGGTATTACCCGAGCGATGTTTTTGTATCACTATTTTACGAGTCTCATCATAGCGATCTTGGCTTTGATGTATCTGATAGACCAACAAAAAAACCGCACCAAGATTGTGGGCGGTCTTGTGTTTGCAAGCCTCGTCGTGTTTCTCTTTTTCGCTCCGCTCACCTACGGTACCTACTTGACCGAAGATGGCTTCCAAGCCCGTGCATGGCTCTGCAGTTGGGACAGCTCGCGGAAAAACTGCCAAAAGTAAAAAAAAGAGCGGTCACTTTGGGTAGCGCCGCTTCAGCCACCACGCCGCGAAGCGCAGTGCCTTGTAGCGACCAGAAATGCCGCCAGAGTACGTGCGGACGATATTGTCGGGTCCCAAGAGCAACCAGTTTCGTTGCTTCGAAACTTCCGACACCGGAACGAGAATCTTAAACAACTTCCGTTCGGCGTCCCTGTAAAAAGACCGGCGACCTTTTTCCTTGACTCGCTCGAAGTGAATCTCGCCAAGCCAAAGGTCGCGTTCTGTTGTCTGAGGCGGATGGTAGTGCCGAATCTGTGGCAAGACTGCCTCCTTGTCCTAGAGTGTAATATCTTTTACTTTATTATACAAATCCTCTGCTGATTTCCAATCAAAGTTTTTCCAAAATGCCTCGATGTAGGCTTTGCGGTCTGCTCCAAAGTCTATAAAGTAAGCATGCTCATATACGTCTAAAACAATAATAGGGATACAGCCCCACACCCCGCCTTGATTATGGCTGTCGGCGTTGTACTGCATGATCTTTTGTTGTTTATGATCCCAGACAAGCAAAGCCCAGCCACGTGCTGCCATAGCACATTCAGAAATATCTTTAATACCGTTTTCAATCGATCCCCATTTTTTTGCAATAGCACTGGCAAGCTCTGGAGCCTTGCTCCAGTCTCCATCACCGCTGATATTGCCAAAATACCATTCATGTAAATATACTCCGTTTGCTGCAAATGTTTCTTCTACTTTCACTGCACGAAGGTCGCTAAAGGTCGCGTTACCTATTGATTCTCCTGCAATAATTCTTTCACGAAGTGGTGCTAGTCTATCCCATATTTCTCTTAGTTTCTTTACATACCCCGCGTAAAGCTTGTCGCGGTGGATCGCCATTGTTTTTTCAGAAATTCCTATCATAGTCCTAGTAACTGATTAATTTTTGGTTTGTCGAAGCCGATGATGATTTTGCCGTCAATGTCGATGACTGGCACGCCGAATTGATGCGATTTATCGAGCATCTCTTGACGTTTGGTGATATCCCGCGCCACATCGTGTTCGGTGTAGGCGATGCTGTTCTTCTTAAAATACTCCTTTGCCATGTGGCAGTAGGCGCAGGACGGAGTGCTGTAGATGGTGATAGTGTGTATCATAGGAGTCTCATTATAGCACATGGAATAAAAAAGCAAATCCCCCCTTTCGGGGAAATCTGCAAGAGACGAAAACGAGAGACTAGAAGCCGCCGCGTCCGCGACCTCCACCGCCTCCACCGCCTCCACCGCCACCGAAACCGCCACTCCGAGGAGCGCGTGGTTCCATGGGCTTGGCCTCATTGACGACAATATTTCTGCCGCCCATGTCTTGGCCATTAAACATCTCGATCGCTTTCATAGCCTCTTCCTTGGTCGCCATTTCGACGAACCCGAAGCCCTTTGAACGACCGGACATTTTGTCGATGATGACGTGCGCCGAGACCACATTTCCCGCTGTGGAGAAATGATCCTTCAGCTGATCATCAGTCGTGCTGTAGGGAAGGCTTCCGACGTAGAGCCGGGTACCGTTCCCCCCCTGCATTGACATATCGTTATCCATAGTACGTATAGATTGGATAATTATGATCGTAGGAAGACCTTCCCGTGTTCGATCGCTTCGGTCTCCCTACGCGATACTCACTGAGAACACCTACAATACTAGTGGCATCATACGCCCTTTACAAAGAAGCGTCAAGAAGCGCGTCCTCGCCGTCCATCTCTTCATAAAAAGAGTCGAGATCGGCAAGTTGGATATCAAACTCTATAAGTTCATCTTGGGTAAGAACGGCTGAATGTTTCGGAATAGTTCGCATAATAACGACCAAAAGAATCGCCAGTGATGGAACAAGTATCTTGAGCCACGGTCGAGTGTTTTTTTGCGGAAGCGCGGAAATAAAACTACGCACTTGCGTGCGTTGTGGCTGAATGTTTTTTCCTGCTTCTTTTAGCAATTCTTCTATATTCATGTTCTTTTTTTCAATAATTGACTGCGCAATACCCGTAGTCCCCTGCTCTGTAGCTGTCGTATCGCCGTTTCTTCCTTCTGTAATACATGCGCGATTTCCATATTGGAAAGATCATTCATGTACTTCAGCGTGATGGCGTCGCGCTGGTCATCGGTGAGTATTGTCATGGCATCGTGGATGCCCGCCGCATCGCTTGCCCGAAGGAGATCGTCTGCCATGTTTGTATCGTCGGGAACCGTTTCCAGCGATGGTGCCTCCGAATCAAGGAGTACTTCCCGTTTCCTTCGCACGTGGTCGATGATCGTATTGCGCGCAATGGTGTAAAAAAACGTCAAAGGAGACTTACCCAAATCCCGAAATCTCGGCAGGGCTTTGTATGCTTTCAAAAATACTGTCTGCAAAATATCCTCCGCATCTTCTTTTCTTGGCAATCGAAAGTAGATATACCGAAAGAGCGGTGTTGCATACTCCGTATACAGCATTGAGAAAGCATCCTGATCTCCCGCTTGGGCACGCTTCAGCACTTCCCGAAAATCATGTGGCATTTCAATAGTACTCATAAAGCATAACGATTATAGCCCACAAACTGTGACAAAAGCAACCCGCCATATGGGCTGGCGGGTCCGCCAGTTCGGATGGCGGAGGAAATGGACGAAAAGGAGAATTTATGCAACAATTTGTGTACATGCCATGTGTCTATATTCTCTTAAGTTTGAAGATGAAAATGACATACACTGAATCGAGTCATGGTGATGAGCCAACATCGAGGATCAAGTTGCATAACTCTGGCAAAGTACAATCAACTAAATTCGGTGTTCCGTGGCAATTGATTCATGAAGAGCAATATGCCGACTATACGGAAGCGAGAAAACGAGAACTATTTTTGAAAACTGGAAGAGGAAGAGCGATCGTAAAACAATTAGTCGAAAAATCCTTGAGTGAGCGGTGAGGTGGCCGAGTGGTTGAAGGCAACGGTCTTGAAAACCGTCATACGGGAAACCGTATCGTGAGTTCGAATCTCACCCTCACCGCTCACTCTGGGTCTTCACTATATCTAGTTATGGATAAATTAAGAGCGATACTAATTCCCGGCAATGGCGGAGGATCGCCACATGATAACTGTTTTCCGTATGTGGAACGGGAGCTGACCAAGCTCGGTATTACCGTGACCAATGTCCAGTTTCCCGATGCAGTCTTGGCCCGAGAGATGTACTGGATTCCATTTCTGGAAAAATTAGGTGCTGATGAAAACACCATCCTTATCGGTCACTCATCGGGCGCGATAGCCGCCATGCGGTTTGCCGAAACGCACAAAATTCTTAGCTCGGTCCTGGTGGGTACGTATGACACCGATCTGGGCGATGAGGGTGAAAAACAAAGCGGATATTTTGATCGTCCGTGGAACTGGGACATCATACGGAGCAACCAGCAGTGGGTTATCCAGTTTGCATCAACGGATGATTCGTTTATTCCTATCGAGCATGCACGCATCGTGCGAGACAATCTCAAAACCGATTACCACGAATACACTAACCAAGGCCACTTCGGCCACGGCAACAAACCAAAACTTGAGTTTTCGGAATTAGTCGAAGCGTTACAGGAAAAAATCTAATATATCACCGTCCGCCACTGCATTGGCGGACCCGCCAATCCGGATGGCAGGCCAACGGCACAAAATCCGCGTAAAGCGGATTTTGTGCTAACACTTTCACCCCGCACCCTACGTGGTACGGGGCTATTTCAATTACAATGTCGTACAGATAACAAGTGTTGTTGGCTCGGAATCCGGTGCACATACAACAACTTTGTTTGCAGTGGTCTTTTTAATTTCATACCCAACTCCATTGGTTGCACATGCCGTACCGGGACAAAGCGGATCGGCAGGAATGGTTTCCAACCCATACGTACCTCCGGTGGTAACCAGAGAAAGATCGATTAAGCCTGTGCACGATGATGCTCCCGTCGCACAGATTTCAGTCGCTGTATCTGGTAATGAAAGCGTAGCCAGAGAGCCCTTTTTCGCAATTCTATACTGCGTAACCGCATTTGCAATCGCCTCGACATTTGCTTGGCGGACCGCGTTATTGGCTTCGGAGAAATGCTTGCCCGGGTTGATTGCCACGATGACCACCGCCGCCAATATGGCAATGATACCGATAACAATCAGGATTTCGATGAGCGTAAATCCTCGCTGACGAAAAAGTTTCTTCATAAAAAAGATGTTAATTACTATTTCAAATAGTATATCACATCTTTACGATTTAAAAGGCTGATCTGTGGACAAGTATTTTTTCTTCCGAAAACCATCTCGTGCGTAGCTCCCCTGCAAGATAGAACGAGCCCGTGATAAGCACCACGTCATCCGACGTGGCTTGCCGCAATGCGGCGTCAAGCGCTTGGTGCGGATCGGTGTATCCGCCCAAGTTCATGGCCTTCCGCTCCGGGTTTTGAAATCGCGTTGGATACACATAATCTGCCTTGATTACATCAAGAATATTTTTGTCTTTATTAGCCGCCAAAGCTACTACTATGTGTAATTTGTTAAACTTTAAACTCTTTAAACTTTTTGCGGTATGCCTCATTTTCGCCCTATTATGGGCTCCGTCTATGATGACCAGTGGCTTAGTTTGTATAATTTCAAATCTGGCAGGTAATTTCACTTCTTCGGCAGTGAATCCCATCGCTTCTACGAGTTCCCGATTTCCTCCCTGAACGTAGTTGAATTCTGCTCCATGTTTCATGCACTCTTGTTTCATGATTTCGCGCAAACGCGGCCGGGTTTCCGTCGTAAAAAATACACTCCCCTTTTTGATAATACCTGATTTATCCCAGGCGATCTTCGTAAGTGTCTTGCCAAGAATGTGCATGTGATCATAGTCCACGTTGGTGATCGCGCTCATCACCGGCGCCGGAATCACATTGGTTGCATCGTATCGTCCGCCACAGCCAACTTCGAGTACCACCCATTCGCATTTCTGTTTTTGAAAATAGAGAAGCGCGATCGCCAAAAAGCGCTCAAAGTAACTCGGTCCTCCCCACGGGCATTTTGCAAACGCTTCATCGATCTTGGGCTTCATCTCTTCGACAATCTGCGCAAACTCCAACGGATCAATGTAAAGATCACCGACTTGAATTTTCTCTATAGACGTCGTGACAAAAGGCGAAGTAAACAAACCTGCCTTGCGCCCTTGCTTGACCAGCGCCTGCTGGATCATGCTTGCCACCGTCCCCTTCCCTGCCGTACCGGTGATATGGATATATTTAAAATCTTTTTCAGGGTTTTCTAAAAGATCGAGGAACCACTGCATACGCTTAATATAAATACTGGGATCCTTTCGATCTTGCATATAATCTCGCCCATCTATATTCGAAAGTCCCTCAAGATATTTGACTGCGTTGTAGTATTTCTCAAACATTGGTTGGAGGGTGATATTGGCTTTCAAAGCAAAAGCTTCTCGGAGCTCGACGGAGCGAGAGAGCAAGTCGGGATTTTAGCAAAAAATCAACGACTGGTTTTGCGGAAAGACAATATCACCCTGCTAAACCCACGCGTATTTCTGATTCACCAACGGCATCAATCTCGGCACCCGCTTTGCCACAAGCGCGAGGATGTTGTTCAGCACTACATAGGAAATGACGATACCAAAGGTAAAGACGAGTCGTTCGCGGGCAACGACGGGAATCAGCGAGTACCACAGTGAAGCTGGCAATGGGTTAAAGAGCGCCCAGAGTGCGCCACCCACCGCATGGGCGGTGAATGTCGCGCCCAAGGCGCGAGCAACGAGCCAGCGATCCTGAAAAAAATAGCACGCAACGGGGATCAGCCACAAAAGAGCAAAATACCACGCGCCACGGCTTTCGGGCATGATCCAAAATATAGCGATCGCGGTAAGTGGGATGAGCACATTGGCGATGCTCTTGCGACCAAAATACAGCGCTCCAGCTAAGGGCGTCACCAAGCGCACGATCATTACGATATCGAAAGTATGAATGCCTTTTACCAACACATTGATCAGCTCCATGCCCGCAACCGCGATCACTCCAAGTCCCGCTCCCAAAAACCCTCCGGCAGTCGGGCTAAACAGATCAAACAGTGTAAAGGCTGATTTTGAGCCTTGAAGCTGTGCGACCGGAACCTGCAATGCGACAAATCCAAGCACTGCGAACAAGACCACAAAGACTATTTTTTGTTGTTTAAACATTTGTAGTGAAGCAACAAGGTTCCTTGCGGATTTAATTGTTGCACATTAATTAGCTCCAACTGTACCTCAAGCGGTATGCCTTGTGCAAGGGGCAACCCAGTCCCAAAGATTTTCGGCTCGATCGTCAAGTAGATTTCATTGATGAGTTTTCGTCGAAAAAATTCCGCATTCAATTCACTGCCTCCTACCAAAAGCGCCTCATCGACGTCCGTAGGTAAAGTAAAACCCGTCTCGCGCGACATGACTATTCGTCTGATACCATCTCCATGCGGTTTCCCCGCAGCCTCGTAGGTTTTCCTTCCCACAATGATCACACCGATCTTTTTCTTGAGGTCATGAAAAAACCCCTGATCCTCTACCGACGCCCAAAGATTGGGACTTAGGTCCGCTTTGGTACTTTTCCCATCAAGACTCAAAACCATAGCGAGAATAATCTTCATGTTTTCTCGAGCTCAAGACACACCGAGTTGATACAGTAGCGTTGCTTGCCGTCCGGACCGTCGTCAAAGACATGACCCAGATGCGCGCCACAGTTTTTGCACGTTACTTCTGTTCGGTTTCCATCAGGTACCAGCTCAACGTGCTCAAAATCAGCCGGTTCCGTAAAACTCGGCCAACCGGTTCCGGAATCAAACTTGGTTTCCGAAGAAAACAGCACATCGCCACAGTTGGCACACTTGTACATACCTCGCGTGTGCTCGTCCACATATTTCCCAGAAAAAGGAGGCTCTGTGAAGTTTTTGTCGTGGATCATGTTATGTACATTGGGTCCCCATGGTCGTAACGTAACATTTTTTATATAAATCCGTCTAGAGCAGTAGATACCTTTGTCGACTCGGACGCCCCGCGGGAATCCCCCGCGCCCCGAAAGGGGCACCGGGCTGAGATGAAGCAAAGGTCAATGGTTCCCGGACCCGCCCCGAGAACGGTGGTGGGTCTGCGAATTGTTACTCTCTTCTTTGCAGTGTCAGATATTCCCGCACTCCCTTGAGCCATCCTCCGGTAAAATACTTTTCCGGCTCGAACGTGGCAATGTCTACCCACTCGCTTTCGATGTGAAGTTCGGACATCTTGATCTCACCGCTCATCATCTTGCCCTCATAGCCTACGCCGAAAATCCGCACTGGCTGACCCGACGATGCTTCGGTCCGCTCATGCCGAAAAAACACCACTGGCTTGCCGATCTCATAGCGCACGCTATCCCCCAGTTCCTCCGACATCTTGCGCTTGATGATTTTATCCAACGGCGCATCAAACTCATCTTTACGTATCCGTCCGCCCGGCAAATCCCAATCACCGAACTTGTCTTTAAAAATAAAAAGCTTGCCGTCATGCTCGAGGAATACTTTTACAGCGACGTAGTAGAGATCTTTCGGGTCGGTCATAGGTTTAAAATCATTTCATATTCCTCATGTTCTTTGCCATCTCCCATTTTATTTCGGACAGTACCAATTATTTCAAATCCAAATTTTTTATACAACTGGAATGCTTCTTTTTGATCGGTACTGACCGCAAGCTCGACGTTGGATACTCGAATATCTTTCTTGAGTACTTCAAGGAGGTGTCCAAGCAATTTGGTGGCTATGCCTTGTTTCCTAAACTCCGGTTTTACAAAAACCGCCGTGACGTGAGCCGTGCCTTCTTTATTTTTTGGAAAATATGCTCCGATGATCATAGCCATTATATTTTCACAGCGTGCAAAGAAAAGATATGATTCACCACGCTCGACTTCTCTAAGCCGATCCTTCCAGCGCTCGTCAGGATAGGCAGATTCTTCCTCGAGAGATTTTCCAAACGCTTGCGGATCGTTTTTTACCGCTTCGAGCCGTATTGCTTTATACTCCTGCCACTGATCATGAAAAAGAGTAGTAATTTCAATACTCATGATTGCTTCGCTAATTTTTTATCAAATGTAAGGACTTCCCCGTGATGAATCTGGCTCCATGCCAAAAGAAAACTATCCACGAAATGCAAGCCTCTCCGGTACCACATCCACAATGCAACAAGCTCGCGGCGAGATTCCACGCGCAACCACCGCTGGCTGACAAATACTTCCAACGCATCCGCTATTTCTTGTCGGTCTTTTTTGTAAACACTTTCAAGTACAAAGGAAGTTTCCGCTATCACGATAGGATCTACGACGAGCGTTCGTTTCCTAT
>CAYHEP010000022.1:0-15858 GCA_964355775.1 uncultured Candidatus Saccharibacteria bacterium
CGCCTCCGGTTCTGACGGCGTCTCCATCCGCCTTGACTACGCCAACGGCCCCGCATCACGCAGCATCGCACAAACCATCACAGGCTTTTGGACATTCAGCAACAATGTCTCCATCTCCCAAGACCTTGAGCTGACCGGAGCAACGAGCAGATTCGGCATCAATGCAGGAGGCAAGACCGATACCACCTTAGAGGTTGGGGGCACGGCTTCCATCTCCGGTCGTGCCGACTTCTATGCCAATGTCTCCGTATCGGGTGACTTCAATGTCATCGGTCATGCATCCGCATCCAGCACCTTCGGAAGTGGATTGAGCGGTTGTACCGGAGCTAATGCTCTCCAGTGGACTTCTGCTACGGGTAAGTTTAGTTGTACCGGTGTAGCAACTGCCGGTAATTTTGTCACACTTTCTCCTTCCTCTACTGATACTGATTCAGATTCCGATCCCAGCATTTGGATTAACGACACCGGAGGAGGCAAGCTTTTGAGACTTTCCGCCAATGGCACCGATAAATTCAATGTATCCCAAGCCGGAGACCTGACCGCATCAGGTGCCTTTAACTTTGGCAAAGGAAGTGCGGCATCAACCTCATACAACAGACTAGGTTCATCAACCACCGGCCACTCAAGCTATATCTCCGCAAGTAATGACCTTCTTGTTTCCGGTGATATGGAAGTCAGAGGTACGGCATCATTCGGAGGCAATGCCTCCATCTCTGGCATTCTTTACCTTCCGGCTGGTCAAATACGTCCCAGAACAAACTCCACTACCGGTCTTCAAATTCAAAATGCTACCGGTACCAGTATTCTTGACGTAGACAGCACCAACAGTCGTATCGGCATCGGCGTCACTGCCCCTAATGCTCCTCTTGATATCCGCAAGACTCGCGCAACGCAGGTTACTCTCCTGCAACTTGGAACTTCGGACAACAATTCTGCTCTCAATGATGAAGTCAGTATGGATTTCAAATGGTATGGCAGTACCCTCGATGGTGGTCGTATTAGTAGTTTCGATGAGCATAATGGCAATAACTATGCAGGTCTAAAATTCTATACCGCATTGGGGTCTCTTAATACTACTACTGCAATGACACTTTCTGCTTTTAATTATGTTGGAATTGGTACAAATTCTCCCACCACAAAACTTGAAGTTCAGGGCACAGCATCCGCTTCCTACCTCCTTACCGGCAATACGCTCCAAGTGGGAGCCTTTGCAAGTAAAGCCTACAATCGCTTCGGTACCGGCAGTACCGGTCACACCAACTACATCTCTGCTTCCAGCGATGTCTTAGTTTCCGGCGATCTCGAAGTCCTCGGTACCGGCTCCTTCAATATCGCCTCCGCCTCCCAATATTGGAGTGGAGGACTCTCCTCCTGTACCGGAAGCAATGTCCTCCAATGGACTGGCGGAGTCTTCTCCTGTGTTGCCGGAGGTCGTCCAGCTTCCAACTCCATTGATTGGGATGAAATCGTCAACTCCATGACTCTGGATGCCAATCTCTCCATCGCCTCTGCCGGCTACACATGGAACTTCAATGACATCAACATCACTACAGGCAATTCCATCCTGCAAGGCAACACCAACCGTTTCGGTATCAATACCACCACTCCTACCACCGTCCTTGAAGTCCAAGGCACCGCCTCCGCCTCCTATCTTCTCTCCGGCAACACTCTGCAGGTTGGGGGATATTCCTCTGCCGCATACAGTAGATTCGGTACGAATACGACAACCTCGAGTTTCCTCTCCACAGCAAATGACCTACTGATCACAGGAAATTTTGAAGTAGATGGTTCATCTTCATTCGATGGCGGCGTCAAAGGTTCCGGTCTTACCGATTGCGATACAGCTCTCACTTCCAAACTTCTTTGGGATGCTACAGGTGGAAAGTTTTCATGTGGCACTGATGGCGGAAGTGGAGGAGTTTCTCTCTCTCCTTCTTCTGCAGATACTGATTCAGATTCCGATCCCAGCATTTGGATTAACGACACCGGAGGAGGCAAGCTTTTGAGACTTTCCGCCAATGGCACCGATAAATTCAATGTATCCCAAGCCGGAGACCTGACCGCATCAGGTGCCTTTAACTTTGGCAAAGGAAGTGCGGCAAGTGTGAGTTACAACAGATTGGGAACTGGAACGTCGGGCGAGGGTCTTACGGGATCATCTGATTTGTACATCACAAGCAAATTGGAAGTTGATGGGAATGCTTTTTTCAATGCATATGCTTCAGTAACACAAAAACTTTCCGTCGGTACTTTTCTTCAGGATGATGACAGCGATCTCGATATCAAAGCTGGAAATACGAGAAAAGCAAGACTACAGCTTTTTGATTTCAGTGATGCCTATGGTTTTACCATTCAAGATGATGGTGGAGGAGGTTCTGGCATTCTTGAAATTTTACGGCACAACAATAGCGTAGCAGGCGCGAGTGCATTTGTGATGAGTCGAACCACCGGAAATGTTGGTATTGGAACCGGCAGTACTTCCGTTCTTCCGAGTGTAAAACTTGAAGTTGCTGGCACCGCATCCGCATCGCTGCTTTTGATCGGCGGGGGAGCTGATGCTACCTACAATCGTTTTGGCACCAATACCACCACTTCAGCTTTTTTGTCCGCTTCTAATGATCTTTTGATTTCCGGAAGACTTGAAGTTGACGGCTCCGCATCATTTGAAGGAGGAGTAAAGGGTTCCGGTCTCACCGATTGTGATACCGCGGCAACGTCAAAACTTCTTTGGGATACCACGGGTGGCAAATTCTCTTGCGGAACGGACACTGATACTACGGGTTCCGGTATCTCCGGTATCGAGGTCGCCGAACGCGGTCAGTTCCAAGATACACAAGTAGCCTCTCTCTCCTTTGATCCCGGAGCCTTCATCATCGCCGCCTCCGGTTCAGACGGCGTCTCCATCCGCCTTGACTATGCCAACGGCCCCGCATCCCGATCCATCGCACAAACCATCACAGGCTTTTGGACGTTTTCAAATAATGCTTCCATCTCGCCTCGTTTGGAGATTTACAATAACACCGCTACGGCTTCGCTTGAAATCGTTTCGGCAAACAACAATGAAAAAAGATTCTTTATTCAATCCAATGCTACCGGTGCTGGAGCCAACGACCGCCTTTCCATCCTCAATGGTGTCGGAAAAGAACTCGTTACAATTGCTTCTCGCGGGTATCTTGGCATAGGCAATACGACTCCGATTTATCCCATTGATGTTACCGCTTCCGCAACCAATGCGAGTGAATTTGTCGGAATCCATGGCAACACCTATTCGAGAGCAACCACGAACGGAACGTACAATAATTATGGCACGCAATTTAGTATTATTCCTTCAATCAGCAGTGGTGTGACAAACAGCGGTGCGGCTATCGGGCATCATGCGGCGGCATTGCGCAATATTTCTTCGGATGCAGGTTCTTTAGCCGATCTTCGCGGATTGTTTATCGAAGCGGGGCATGGCGCAATAAATTCTTCAGCCGCAACCACTAACGTGTATGGTATACGCATCAATGAATCCGCTTCCGCTGGGACAATCACCAATTTTTATGGCATATATATAGATCCGACCAATACTGGTGGGACGGTAGGTACTAGCTATGGTGCATATATAGATCCTCTCGTCGGAGGTACAAAAACATACGGCTTAGTCGTCAATAAAGGGTACAGCGGTTTTGGAACTGTCACTCCCACAACGGTGCTTGAAGTCCAAGGCACCGCATCTGCCTCGTATCTTTTAGCTGGCAATACCTTGCAAGTCGGAGGCTATGCATCAGTTGCATATTCAAGATTCGGTACGGCAGCGACTACACACAGTAATTTTATTTCAACCACCAATGACCTCCTCATCAGCGGAGATTTGGAAGTTGATGCAAGCGCGCAATTTGATTCGTTCGTTCAAATATCAAATGCGGCAACAGCATCGCTGGCCATTTATTCAACTGGGAATGCAAACGATAGCAATGTGAAATTCCAGACTCGCACGGCGGGCATACTGACCAACTCTGGACCGAACTCTCCGACATCGGCCGCCACCAGCGCTACATGCGGAACAACCGTTTGGGGTACTGCAGGCAATATCTTTTCAAGCAATGACGCTTATGCGACTTCTGCATTGAGCGTTAGCACAAGCAGATGTCTTATCGGCAGCGATTTTGGATTTAGTTTGCCTCCGGAAGCCATCGTTCGTGGAATAGTCGTGGAATGGGAAAAGAAGGAAAGCGGAAGCAGTGTCCTTGATTCGGCGGTTCGTGTCCTCAAAGCAGCCACGATTGGCTCCACCGATAAATCAAGCGCTACTGAATGGCCCACCTCCGATGCGTATACATCTTATGGAAGTTCCACGGATTTATGGGGAGATACGTGGTTATACAGCGATATCAATGCATCGAATTTTGGTGCCGCTATTGCTGCAATTTCCCCCGGTACGATAACTGCCAGTGTAGACCACGTACGAGTAACTGTTTACTACGATGATCCTGCCGGATACTGGACAATTGGCGCGGATGCATCGGATAAGCAAACTTTTAAAATCGCAGGTTATGATCGTCTAGGCTACAACGATTTTATGGTCATCGCTTCAAACGGTTATGCCGGTTTTGGATTAAATATGGCGCCGGAAACGAATTTTGAGGTTCAAAATACCGCTTCACTTTCCAATAATCTTCTCCTTTCCACGCGCACGCAATTCCAAAAAGATCTCCAGTTGAACCAACTGGCTACAACAGTGTTTTTCAACAATGACGCATCAAGTTTGTCATTCAGCGATGGGACGAATAATTTGGGCGTTGTCAAGGACTTAAATACCAATTTCGGCGCGTACTTCCGAATGGGTGCCTTTATGGATTTGAACTCCTTTGTGGTCGAGGAATTTAACAAGCCCACGGCAACTGCGTCAAATACTGCAGAATCACCCGGAGGCCGTGCGATAAATACCATATTGGGTCATGGTGATGGCGGCGGATGGGGCGTTCAATCTATTGGGACTTGTCAAAGTGGTCAGCGGCAACTTGGATTAGGTGTAGGAGGTATTTTACGAGCAAAAGTCACAGCACTCAGTGGCAATGGCGGAGAGTGCCAGATTTTCATGGACCAAGGAAATACCGCAGGGGCTCCCGCCGGATTCCAAATGTTTAATGCCGCCAATCTTCCGGTGGTGCTTATGAAAGTTCGACCCGAAACCGTTGGCGCGAGCAATAGATTTTTTGGCGGATTGGCAAGCGCGTCTGACCTCGTTACCATCAAGGACCCGACGCCCTTTATCGGTTTTACCAATGGCGGCGCGAGCAGTAATAGTTGGTCAGGCTATGTGAGGACCGCGGCGGGTGCGGGCAATGCAACCAAGATTGTCTGTCCTGATGCCATCGACACCACCAAGTATGCTCTTCTTTTGTTCGAAGTGCGTTCCACCACGGAGGTTCATTTCTATGTAGATCCTGATGTCTCAAATGGGATCAGTTTTTCAGATTGTGGAGTGATTACCACCAATATTCCAACGACCAATCTTGCCGCGGCGTTCAAGTACCAACTACCAGCTGGCGGATCAGCTACAACCACTACAGTCATGAATATTGACTTTTTCCGTGCATGGCAGGATGATGCGGCATCAACCTCTATTTCTTTTGCAGGAGCATCCTCACCTGTATATCAGGATCATTCAGGAGATCTTAGCCTGAACCAAGTTTTCCCATCAAATGGAAATGCAATTGAGACCGGTATGATCGTTGCACTAGACCCTGAACATATGGCAACAAGCAGTGTGGGAGTGGTGATGCCGGCAACCGCCAGCTCTTCACCATTGTTGGGTGTCAGCGTTTGGGTACATGGACTACAGCTTAATGATGGACAGATAGAAGGAGCAAATGTTGGAACATCTGGACGTGCACCTGCATTTGTATCGCTGGAAAATGGTCCGATTTATGCGGGTGATCGCATAGCCATGTCGTCTGTTTCGGGAGTCGGTATGCGTGCGACAGGTCCGGGCTATGTGCTTGGTGTTGCACTTGAAAATTATTTGATTCCTGATTCGAACACGACCGTGCCTCATAGAATCATGGTGCTTATTGATACTCAATGGTATGCCGGTGAGATGGATTTGACAGGAAGTTCTTCAGAAAGCACGTTGCTGGATTCGTCGGGTACCCCGATTGGGGATGCGGCGCTGTCCTTATTTCACTCAATTATCGCGCAGGGAGATGTCATTGCGACAGGCATAAAACAGACATATCACAAGATTGTTGATCTTGTAGGCATCACAGCAGACGATATTGCAAATTGGGGAACGCGGACTATTGAAATCAGCAACGAAGCGCCGGAAAACACAAAGAGCAATTTGTCAGGCAATGGACTCCAGCCGGCCGGGCAATCCAAGCTTGACTTTGTGGAAGGAAGCAGTGTGAGCCAAGGATTTTTGCAGACCTACGGCATTGACTCGACTCGTAATGATATCCAATTGAGCGGTTCAGGGACGATTACCAACGGCGAAGCGAGGATTTTCTTTGATAAATCCTATTCCGCAGTGATTTCGGATAAGATTCCAATTACAGTTATCTTGACTCCAACATCATACATCAGCGGTCGACTGTATGTGGATTTCAAGAGTTCGTACGGATTTACCGTGCATGAAATTGGCGGTCAGGATCAGCATGGGACGTTTGATTGGCTCGTGATTGCACGGCGGAAAGGGTATGACGCGGATGCTTCGAGTTTTAGCGGTCCGACCGCTTCACCCGAACCAGCGGTCGCACCGCTTACTTCTGAAACACCAACACCAACTCCATCCGAAACGCCTACTATGACTCCAGAGATCACACCAGATATTACCCCCACACCATCCGAAACGCCGACCCCAACACAATCAGAAACACCGACACCAAGCCCTGACCCGACTGAATCGCCACCACCACTAAGCCCCATCGCCTCGCCCTAGTCAACTTGATCCCGTTAGAGAGTATCGTATACAATGTATAAACTAATATAATATTCACATCATGAACATAACAAAAATAATTCGCTGGCTAGTATATCTCGGAGCTTTCTTGATTCCCCTGTGGTTCCTGCCGTTTACGTCCGACGTGCTTGAATTCAACAAGCAGGTACTACTGTTAATCGTTGCCGGCGCCGGACTCGTTCTCTATTTGGTTGACATGATCAAAAGTGGAGTCTTGCGCTTCCGCGCATCGCAATGGTACTGGTCCATCGCTGGATTCTTGGTTGCCGGCATTGTGTCGGTCGCGGTTTCCACGAACCGTTACGCAAGCTTATTTGGCGATGCCAACAGCAGATCATTTTCTTTGCTGACATGGCTGTCTATTGCAGTGATCTTTTTTCTTTCCGTATCCGTCATGGAGGACCGCGGAAAATCACTGCGTAGTATTCTAGTCAGTTCGCTTGGTTTGACGTTTGTAGTCGGACTATTGCAGGTGATTGGCGTACATATTTTCCCTATCCTCAATACAGTCGGATCGTTGAATATGCTTGGACTTCTTGCCGGCGCATGTTTGCCTATTTTGTTGACGCGTACCGAAGCGGAAATACGTTGGCAAAAAATCTCCATAGAAGTTTTGCGCTTTGCCGGTCTTGCCGCAGCTATACTTATTTTGATTATTGTCAATTGGAGTAGTGTTTGGATCGTGACCTTTGTGTCGATCTTGGCGTATGTTGCCTTTACCTCGGCGATAAACACGCAACAAAGCAAGATGAAATTATTTGCTTTGCCGATGGCGGTGATAATCATAGGTTCATTTCTTTGGATCATAAATTTCAATTGGACAAACATAAAATCAAAGCTTCCTCTGGAAGTCGCGCCAAAACATGTTACTTCATATCGTATTGCCATAGATTCACTCAAGGATCGTCCGCTTGGATTTGGATTGGAAAATTTTGCCGTTGGTTATGAAAAATTCAAAACTGCTGATTCCGTAAACAATGTCTTATTCCAGGCTACCTTTACCGATGCTACATCAGAAATTGCGACGATGGCGGTTGAGGGCGGAATACTGATGCTCGTTGCGTTCTTGTTGTTTATCGTATTTATGATACGCGCATTGTTACGAAATATCAGGCAGAGATTTTCTGATGATCCAAATCAGTCTAAATTGTGGGCAACATGCGTCGCGCTCGTAGTTCTGTTTTTTCTTTATCCTGTAGGTATTACGCCGTTGGTGGTATTGTTTCTCTTGCTTGCTGTTTCAACGCTCAATGATGCTACAGAAGGGGAGCGTGTGTACAATCTAGAAGGGAAGGGCATCTATTCCGTGGCGGGTTCCGCAGTCTTTATTGTTGGACTCGTTGCAGTTCTCATCGGAACGTATTTTGTCGCCAATCAGTTTATTGCCAATGTAAAATATGCGCAGGCGCAAAAAGAAAAAGACAGTGAAGCAAAAGTAGGTCTTTTGGTGGACAGCATCAACGGATATCCAAAGGATGCGCGGGCGTATCGTACATTAACACAGGTTTTATTGGAACAAATCGCCGATGATGTGAAAAACGGTCCGCGTGGAAGAAGCCAAGCTGACTTCAGTAATCAATTGCAAAATCGTGTCAAATCGGTATTGAGTGTCGCGAACCGTTTGACGGATATTGATCCATCGGATTCCGAAAATTGGCTAACCCGCGGATACGTATATCAAAATCTGATACCCATTATTCCGGGCGCAGATGAGTTTGCAATCAATATGTACAAGGAAGTGCTTTCACGTAGTCCAATGAATGCGTTGGCGTATGTACGCATCGGCAATGTACATCTGGGGCTTGCTGACAACGCGGCGAAAGGCACAAGCCGACAGACAATCACGGAACATCTCAACTCCGCAGAGGAAAACTTCCAAAATGCCATAGATTTGTACAACAATTATGGGCAAGCGCTGTACAATCTTGCCGCCGTGTACGACCGCAAAGGCGAGCTTACGCAGGCAATAAAGCAGTTTGGGCGCCTCCAGCAGACCAATCCGCGTGATCCAAGCATTTTGTTCCAGTTGGGATTGTTGTTGTATCGCAACAATCAGCACGATCAGGCGCAAAAGGCGTGGGAGCAGGCTGTCCTGCTTTTTCCGGATTATTCCAATGCCCGATGGTATCTTTCGCTTGTATATGAAGAACAGAACGATTTCAAACGCGCTTTGGATGAAGTCAAAGTAATACAAAAACTAAACCCCGATAACCAGCTTGTGAAGGATCGCCTCGATAAACTCGAAGCCGGACTTCGTACCTTTACTCCCCCCGCGACGGTACTGAACCAAACTCCGCTCAACAATGAGCATTAGACGCATCGCTTTTGTTTTGCTCGGTATTGTTGTTGTCGTTTTTGTATTTTGGAAATACCACTATCGTACCCGATATGTGTTTGTACCCAATGACATCAAAGTTACTATTCCCGAAGGCACCAATATTGCCGATATAGAACGTTTAATCTCAAAATCCGGAGTAACTTTGCGCGACAGATTGCTCACAAAAGAAAATCTTGCATTAGAGGGGACGCTTTTTCCAGATACATATCGTTTTGATCGAGATAGCACAGTTGAAGATGTCATCATCCGTATGCAAGCGGTGGGTGAAATCACTAAGTCGCTCATTATCGCTTCGCTGTTGGAAAAAGAAGTCCGTACCACCGGCGATATGGCTATGGTGGCAGGTATCATCCAAAAACGCCTAGGCGCAGGCATGGCATTACAGATCGATGCTACGGTTGCTTATGGTGCTTGTTTGCCAAAATTTGAACGGGGAGAATATTGTGATGTGTCAAAAATAAATATTGTTGATAACATAAAGCGTGATTCGGCGTATAATACGTATGCGCGTACTGGTTTGCCTGATGGTCCGATAACAAACCCGGGCAAGATGGCAATCAATGCGGCACTGCATCCGGTACAAAGCGCGTATTGGTATTATTTGAGCAAGCCTGATGGTACGACCGTTTTTTCACGAACCCTTGAAGAACACAACAAAGCAAAAGCGAAATATCTGCGCTAGCATCACGTTTGTGTTGTTGATGATCGGTTTTTTTGTTATTGCAAAAAATGTCCACGCGCAGATCGTCATTCCTCGTTTTCAAAATCCCGATACGAATATCGGCGATTTAGTCAAAACACTCTACCAGATTGCTATTGGGCTCGTCGGCTTTGCGGTGTTCATCCAATTCGTCCACGCAGGATTCACCTATTTTTTGGCGGCTGGAAATGTGGGAGAAACACACAAAGGCAAGGAGATCATGCAAAACGCCGTCCTCGGTGCCGTCCTGCTCTTGGCCGCATGGCTGATTTTGAACGTCATTAATCCGGATTTGGTACGAACGGATTTGTTCAGCTTCCCGAATTTGACTTCCGATTCTCCAATAAGCAAATACGATTCTATATTTCCTGAATTGGGGAAGGATAATACCGTGACGGGTAGAAAAGGAGCAGAAGCCGGAGATGTTGCTAATGCTAATACAAAAAGAGAATTAGCTAGAATTGCGGCGACTTGTGCATGCCCTGTTTATAGACTAACAATAACTGATGATCCAACTAGTCAAGAAGTCATGATATTGGATAATCCGGGAATATATGGATATCTTTCGGATTTGCCCGTAAATAGTATTCCCGCAAATCCTTCTGCTACACCTCCTACTCCCATAACTTATCATTGGTACGATGATCGTGCAAAAATTAACTACTACGGAACTTCTATGAGCGGAGATAGTGATACGATCAAGATTATTATTCCAAAATAAATTTGACCTCGCGATCGTTCTTTGCTAGTATGAATTTACCGTAGACAGAGAGCAGTGGATACGCTTACAAATAGCGCATTCGAATAAGTCTCTCAGAGGCCTGCCCCGCATAGTCCAAAGGGCGAAGTGGGGGTCGTTGTGGGTTCTACTGCGGTTAATCGCAGTTTTTTAGTGGATATGAATCCCGTTAGAAGTTACCCTAACGGGCGATAATCCACACTATGTTGAACATAACAGTAATCTGTAACTTCTAACGGGATGAAAACAAAAGCACAAAAACAAGCAAGTCTCAAAGAGATCAAGGATAAGCTGGCAAAAGCCAAAGTCACGATTTTCACGTCATTCGCGCAAATAGGCAGCAAGGGATTGAACGTGGCAGGTATGAAGGAATTGCGAAAAAGCCTTCGACCAGTGGATGGCGAATACGCAGTGGAAAAGAAAACGATATTCAGTCGGGCGATTCCCCAAGAAGTTCCCGGCTCTCTGGGCGTCATGTACGGATACGGAGATCCGTATGCGGTTGCAAAGGCGCTGTATCAGTTTTCCAAGAAAAACCCCGTATTGAAGCTCTTCGGAGGTTTGATGGGGGATACGGTATTGGACGAAGCGATGGTGATGGAAATGGCAAAAATGCCAACTAAAGAAGTATTAATCGGCCGATTGGTCGGCATGTTGAGCTACCCTATGCGTAGCTTTGCGGTCGTACTTGATCAAATCGCCAAAACAAAATGACCAACGAAGAAATATTAAAACACGTAGAATCTATGACGGTTGCCGATCTCAATGCACTCGTCAAAGCCTTTGAGGAAAAGTTCGGCGTATCAGCAGCGGCAATGGCCGCCCCGACCGGTAGCGTCGCCGCTGCTGAAGGAGCAGGGGAAGTCGCGGAGGCAAAAGATAGCTTCAACGTATTACTCAAAGCTTCGGGCGATATGAAGATTGCCGTCATCAAGGTGGTTCGTGAAGCTACCGGCAAGGGCTTGAAAGAGTCAAAAGACCTCGTGGATGCCGCGCCCAAGATGATCAAAGAGGGCCTCAAGAAGGATGAAGCCGATGACCTCAAAGCCAAGCTCGAAGCCGCCGGCGCTACGGTCGAACTGCAGTAATAATCGGCAATAATTCAGCAACAAAAACAACCCAACCGTATTATGAGGGTTGTTTTTGTTGTCCACTGTTCTGCCAATACAACGATCGTGGTATAATCAGAACATGGGCGGATATCCAAACTATGGCATCCTTGATGCTCTTATCGAAGGTTTATCGTATGGTTCCCTAAAGTCTGTTGCGAGGGATTTGCTTTTCGAAAAAGTTTCTCACCGGCATGGTGGCAATAAAACCATGTTTGCTCGCAAGATGTATGATTTGCAGAAAGGAGACTTTCTTCATGTCATAAATCAGCGCGTAAAACTGACAGAGAAGGGTTGGAAACGTATTGATCTGGAACGAGTTGAGAAGCTTCAATGGGATGAGAAAAAGCGGGACGGTTTCTATCGTTTGATCATATTTGATATACCGGAAAAACGACGAGGCGCACGTGATATCTTGCGCGAGAAACTTCGAGAATTCGAATGCCAGCAGATCCAAAAGAGCGTATATGTGACTATGTATTGTTGCGAGAAAGTGATGCAGGAACTGATTGAGTTATTGCATATCGAGCGCCATGTCCATGTTATCAAAGCAGTACATCTCGGGCATGACGACGCGAATGTACGAAAACATTTTAAACAATAGTTGTTCTGCCAATACAACGATCGTGGTAATAGCAGAACATCGAGTATTAGGGAGCGATACTGATTTTCCAAACCTTGCCGTCGGTTGAGAGGATCATGACACTGCCACCTGCCCCATCGGATGTCGGGGTCGCAACCATGCTTTTGATTTCGCCGATGGCATCGAGCTTGTAGGTGGTCGTCAAAGCACCATTAGTCTTGTCGAGGGAATAGAGGCGATGGGTCGCGGGATTGAACACAAAAAGACTTGTCCCTTCGTTTTGCGAGTAGATTTTGCTTGTAGAATCAATCGGCAAGCCTGTTTCAAACACGCCTTTTCGTTCGCCCTTGAAATATGTGATGATCGAGCCTTTGTCCGCCAATCCATAGATATTGCCGTCGCCGGCGATCGAAATCAATTGGTCCGTTTTCTCGGTACCCCAATTTGAACGCTTGACCCCGCCAGTCAATGCTCCTCCGTATTTGTAGATGTTATTCGCCGACAAAACATACAGGTTGCCATCATACAATGTAGCATCGGCGGCGGTCGCGGGATCCTGAAGTTTGTACGTGATCGCTTTTCCGGTCTTTGCGTCAACGACGCTCAATAACTCCAAGCCATTGTGCCATGCGGAAGGAAAACCATCCGCTGCAAATGAGAGTACCGATGAGCCGTTGAGGGCAGTCAGTTGTTCAGGCGTAAGCGTTGCAACCAGGGCAGGCTGTACGGTGCTGGAATGGTCCATGCCATCCAGGGTGCTTTGTAGTTCGTCTCGGATCGGTGCGATTTTCTTATCTTGAAGAGCGGATATGTTCGCGAGAGTCGAATACAAAAGCGAGCGAGCTTCTTGCGGATTATTTTCAGCGATCTTTGATTGTACCAGCTTGAGATTGTCTGTAGCTTCCTTGAGTGCAGTCGAGGTCGCGCTTGATCCACCGCCGTTTTTTACAAGCGCTATCACCGTCAACGGTATAATCACTGCGAGAGCAACGACGATAAAACCTCGGAAACGTTTGTGCGCTGGAAGGCGATTGAGGCCACGTAATCTAGATACTGCGCTCAATAGCGACCCAACAACATTGGGCTTTTTTGCGACGGACATTTCGGCGCCTACGCCTGCTTGTGATGCGGGAGGACTCACAGGTTTTACCTCCGCTACCTGTAGGGCGGGAGCAACAGCAAGCGATATGGATGAAGATTCCGGAACCGCAATGGGTATCTCCTTGATATGTTCAAGCGCGATGTGCATCCCGCAGCAGATGAAATTATCCGTTGAAGACGCGAGCTGGGCTATTTTGTCTACGAACTGATTCTGTGGTTCTTTGACGAATGTCCCTTGAAGCATTTTTTCCCGGGAGGTGATAGATCGCGACGGGTAGTACGCGAGGAGCTTATCTCCCGTTTGTAATTTTCCTGAAATGATATTTGAAAATTGTTGTTCGTCTTCTTCGGATTTTTGGAATAAGGAAAGATTGTTGAGGACGTCGATATATTCGCCCGAGCGAGCCAGACCTACCTTAAACTTTCCAAGCTTCGAGAGAAGGATTTGATCTCCTGCGATCGCCGCCAATCCAACGTTGAGTTTGAGCGACTTGTTTTTGAAAAAATCATCAAGCACTTCGTTGAGCTTTTTGAGTGTGTGTTCAAAGGCGGATTTTGGGTCTTGACCTTTTATGGAAAGTTCAGAGTAGTATTCGCGCTTTGCCAGAGACGAGATGAGACTCACCACATAGCCAAGGTCTTCTTCCTCAAATGTCGCATACCCCAGAACATACAGCGATCCCAGAGACCTTTCTTGACTATTACTGCCGGTATACGCCAAAACATCAAAGTGAGTATTGACTCCGTCGACTTTATGGAGTAGTTCTTTAACAACGGGCTTGAGCGTGATCTTTTCCATGAGTGTTGAATTCATTGTAGGTTTATTCTATCCACATGTCAAAAAACATCCTCGAAGTGCTGTTTGAGTCAAAAACCAGATTAAAAATCCTGAAGTTTTTATATCGTAATTTTCCCCGAATGTATGCTTCCCGAGAAATTATAGCTCATACACAGGAGGATTCATCGTCCGTTCGCAAAGAATTGAAAAAACTTCAGGAAATTGGACTTGTTGCAGGCAAAAAACAGCTTTATAGCCTGAATCCAGAGTTTGAGTATTTTACCGAGCTTCGCGACTTGATCCTCAAATCTCCCGTGTCCGAAAAGCGCGACCTCATTGAACGGATCCATAAACTTGGTAAAATACGGTTGGCGGTTATTTCGGGGATTTTTTTGGACAAAGAGCTCAACGATCCGATCGCGGTGGATTTGTTCCTCGTGCATGATTATCTGGACAAGCGCAAGCTGACGCAATTTCTCAAAAACGTCGAGTCCGAAATCGGCACCGAAGTCCGCTTCGCCACGATGGACAAAGAAGAATTCAAATACCGCAATGCGATGTTTGACCGCTTCGTCCGTGTCCTCTTCGAAGGTCCCCACGAGAAACTGATCAACAAGTTGGGGATATAAAAAAGCGCGCATAGCTCAGCTGGTTAGAGCGTTGCATTCACCCCGTTACAAGTCCTATGGGCTCGTAGCTCAGTGGTAGAGCGTTCGATTCACATTCGAAAGGTCACAGGTTCGAAACCTGTCGGGCCCACCAATGAGACTTGTAACGGGGTTCACATTGCAAAGGTCCCTGGTTCGAGTCCAGGTGCGCGCACAAACAGCGAAGAACCGTGGGCGAGGGGCGGTCCTTCGCGCGCACGGTTCGGTAGGTACGGAGTTAGCGGCCACAGCGGATCTCCTTGTAGATCACCGCCATGGCGGTATGATTGTGGCCTTCTTCCGGTTCTACTAACCGGATGCCACTTTCGAGGATGATCGCCACGGCGATTTTTTGCGCCGCAACGCATCCCTGAACTTTCGCGTCGGATTCGGTGAAGAACACCAAGCCGACGTTTTGAGACAGGAAATCGTTGCTACTAGCTCCGATTCTCTGGAGCTCAAGACGCGCTTCGTACTGAAACTGCGTCTTGCGTTCGTAGTGGGGGATGACGACGCGATTGCACAGTGCCGTCTCACGTCCCGGGGTATACGCCCATGTTTCAAGGCGTTCCCCGAGGCTCTTGGTGAAGTTTCCCACCCATGGGGCGGGATTGTCTGTTTCGTAAGCCGGCCGGACCTCCCCCCGACAGCTGTCGGGACGTCCGTACTCCGGCGCCCGCTCCGGCTTACGTACCGGCGCGGATGCGACGATGAGCCCCAACAGGACCACCGCCACGACGACTCTTCGCATGGGACACCTCCTCCCGCGACCCTACCGTACTCCTTGCGAAAGGTCAAACAAATTGGTATCCTTTTCTTATGGTACAAATACATCATCAACAAATAAGTATTTCCAAGGAAGCGCTCAAAAAAGGCGTTGTTAATGCCGTAGTGCCTACCATACAATTGCATGGCAAAGC